>JBAXBD010000756.1:0-3231 GCA_037142165.1 Schlesneria sp.
GGTCGCCGTTTTCAGTTGCTTCAAGCTGACGTTGTCGGTGGGCGACGCCTCAGTAAGTTCAAACCAGGCCGTTATTTCGAGTCGCTCTTGCTCACCGTTTCCGGTAATGTCGCCGGAGGGATTCGTTGTGCACTCTCAGGCAAGATCATGGACTTACCGAGCATGACACTCTTATTCGCAATTTCGCCCCCTGTTGCCAGAAAGAATCGATCCCCATCGACGCCGGCGTCAATGTTCACAACAGGGTTCGCATCGCCCGTAAATCTCGCTTTGGTAATCGGTTGCCACTCGCCGTCAGGGGTCTGGAACCAACCGTTAAAATAGTGCGCCCGTCGGGTTTTTGTGGTTGAGACCCGATTACGGCGAAAGTCTTCCACGAAAGAATAATGCCCCTTCAGAAGCTTGCCACCGTTCGGAGTCGAAAATGTCACCAGATGTTTCCACGAATTCTGTTCGGGGACGAAGAAGAATCCGGAATACTCGCTGCGCTCACCATTCTTTTTGGCCTTCACCAGAAATCGATAGGTCTCACCGATTTTCCAGTTGTAATCGAAAAAGGACTGCCCGCCGGTCCCTTCACCTCCGAAGCGACCCACTCGGACCTGATCGTCCTTGTGCAATGTTTTGACCCGCTTCTCTTCGGGAACAGAATTCGGATCATCCTGATCATTCGGGTCCCAGACCGAAAACAGGATCAGCTTTTTACCATCAGCCAACTCTTGAAGCCCGAAGTATCCTGAGTCCCAGCCGCAGACCATGAAATAAGTCCCTTCTGCCGACGAATCTACCTGAACGTCGACACAAAAAGACGTACTCTCCGCAGCGGAATAGCCAAGATGGACTGACCTGCAGGCGATCCCCTTAAGTTTTTCGTCCCCAAGACAGGTCGCACCAAGCCCGAGCAGCAGCATGGTCGCTGCAATCAGATTCCGATGAAAGAATTTGTTCATCAATAAGCTTCCCATAAATAAACGAGCATGGACCACGTAACACACCTGCAACCGGACCATAAGAAATGGAAATACCCGTCTATGAGTTTGGTGGATTGCCTCGCGTTCATCAATCGACAACCCGAAGCCAAAAGAAAGTTGATGAGAATGCCGAACAAGCTTTTGGTTGTCGGCGGCGCGCGAAAATCGGCACGTCTTACAGCTCAAAAGCAATCCAGGAAAAATTCATAGGGGAAAAGATTGCTCTCGGTAACATTTGAATGCAGATCAACGCGAATAAATGCGTCTTTTAGACACACTACTTACGACGCGACCATCCGGTTGCTGTTGACGACATGAGATACCATTGCTGAGCGTGTTGTTATGTACCAATGGTTCAAAAAGGTCATATTTAGATTGTTTAAAAAATATTCTTTCTTGGTCGGCTGATACCGCAATATTCGATCTTTTTTGAATCAAATTTCGGAATAGTATTGCAAATACAGTCGTTTTGTTTGCGGTATGCGAAGACAGTCGATCAATTTCTGTTTATTGCGCATTTATGCAAAAGTTTTCTGCCGACCAGCATTCACGGTTTCGCTGGCCAACTTTGATCGATAGGCTGTAGTAGGTGTACCTATCAATACACCTTCAAAAAAAAGAATCCGTTCCTGATTCCACGGATAGAACCACCTGCTTCAAGTGATTGCACCATAGACGTTCATGGGGGATGAAAAATTGCAAACAGAACCAGGAGTCGTTTACGTCGTTGATGATGATTGCGCTGTCTGCCAGTCTATCGAGCTCATGGTGCGAGCGATGGGCTTGCCAATTCACGCCTTCAGTAGCGCTGAGCAGTTTCTCAAAACAATGACGAGAGAGCCGCACGGCTGCTTGATCACAGACGTTCGCCTGCTCGGCATGAGCGGATTGCAACTTTTAAAAGAGGTCGCCGCACATCAATGGGAGCTATCATCAATTGTGGTCACAGGCCATGGTGATGTTCGTCTGGCAGTCGAGTCGCTCAAGGCGGGCGCTTTTACGTTTTTGGAAAAGCCATACCGCGAACAGGAGCTTTGGGAAGCGATCGTCCAAGCGCTGGCAGAAAGTCAAACCAAGGTTGACGGTCGGAAATTCAAACAGCATGTCAGAAACTGCCTGAGTAAATTAACACCTGAGGAGACCGACGTTCTTCGTGAGCTGCTACAATCATCACCTCTAAAATCGATTGCAGTCAAGTTGAACTTTTCGTTGCGAACCATCGATCTTCGCCGAAGAAGCATTCTCGATAAATTCAAAGTTGACTCAAAAATTGATCTCACCAGAATGATTATTGCAGCGGGTATCGCGATCGACGATATATAGAACGGCTCACACTTGGGGTCCTCGAATCCTATGTGTGTAAGAGGCGATTTCGGATGCAAGGTCACAACACGTTAAGTTCTGAAGAGCAAGCGTTGTTTCTTGCGGCAACCGTGCATCAGGCTCGGCAATCGCTTTATGTTCTACAAAATACGCTGTTTGCAGCAAGCTATATGGCTGATCGCCTTGATCCGTCGCCGAATTTGAATCTGATTCAACAATGTCTGGTCAATATGCGGCCTGCCATCGATCGCTTGTCTTCTGCCGTGACGACAGTCTCAGTGATTGCCAGGCCGGAAATTCAAAAACCGGTTGAAATAAAACTTTCACTATTTCTGAAAGAGACCTTTCAGCTTGCATCCTTCTGTTTGCGATCCAGTCAAGAAGCAATCAAAATTGAAATGCCTCAAGACCTGTCTGAATTGATTTCTGGTTCGGTGGTCATGGATTACCAGAACACCCAGATCGCGATGATTCGCTGGATTCTCGACACAGTTGCTAGTCTGGCAGTTCGTGACGAAAGACGTCTCACGGAGGTTCTGGCGCTATCCGCGCTGGAGGAGGGGCCTGACCTGATCATTCAAATCAGCAACCCTCATGATCAACGGCAAATTCGACTCAGCCAGATCATTTCTGCACGAACTGATCGAGATTCAGATTCTGGCCAGCCCCTCTAAGTCCCAGCAGCACGAGGTAATTTCGGCCAAACAGGGGTTGCGACAGACATGAGACATTAACTCGTCGCACGAAAGCCGGCGCTCGTGACAGAATCCAAGGCTGCGACGAGACTGACCTCGTTACTGGCACGATTGAGAAAGAGCGTCAGGCGATCAGCTCCAACACTTCATCAAATTGTGACGGCTGAATCGGTTTGACAAAATATCGATCAAATCCGGATTGTATCCCCCGCTGCAAGTCATCGGGCCCGCCGACGCCACTG
>JBAXBD010000757.1:0-3228 GCA_037142165.1 Schlesneria sp.
GAAAAAATCGGGTATCCGGTTCTGATCAAGGCAACGGCTGGCGGTGGTGGCAAGGGGATGCGAGTCGCTCGCAATGACATTTCGCTGAAAGCGGGATTGAAAGCCGCTGCCATGGAGGCCGAAAAGGCTTTCAATAACGCCGGTGTCTACCTGGAAAAATACATCGAAAACCCCCGCCATGTCGAAGTGCAGATCATCGCCGACCTGCATGGTGACGTCGTGCATCTGTGGGAACGCGATTGTTCCTCACAGCGTCGACATCAGAAATTGATCGAAGAATCCCCCGCGCCAAACCTGCCACAGTCGGTCCGCGAAGACATCTGTAAAGCAGCAGTCAGGCTGATCCAGATTGCCAATTACACCAATGCGGGGACCGTTGAGTTCATCGTTGATCAGAACAACCAGTTCTACTTCATCGAAGTTAACGCCCGTATCCAGGTCGAACACCCCGTGACCGAAATGGTGACGGGAGTTGATTTGATTCAGCAGCAGATTAAGGTCGCGTCCGGCCAGCCCCTTCCGTGGAAGCAACGGGCCATTCCCTGTAATGGAGCCGCCATCGAAGTTCGTATCAACGCCGAAGATCCTGATAATGACTTCCGCCCTTCGCCGGGGAAAATCACAAAACTCCGCGTTCCAGGTGGCCACGGCGTCCGCTGGGATTCCCACATCCACGAAGGGTATGTCGTCGGTCCCTACTATGACTCGATGATCGGAAAATTGATCGTCCACAAACCAACCCGCGCCGAAGCAATCGCCTGCATGAAGCGATGCCTCGACGAGTTTGTTGTCGACGGGATCAAAACCACGATTCCGCTGCTGAAGCGAATCTTGAATCATACCGCCTTCGTGGAAGGCAAAATGTATACTACATTCATCGAGCAACAGTTGCTCGTTAAGTCGTGATGAAGGTCTGACTGTACCCAGTCGGCCAACGTGATACTTTCTGTCTCACGGACAGCCTCGTCCGTGAGTTTGATCCTGTTGCACGGATACGCTCGTCCGTGAAAATTCGCTGATGAAAGGTCGATGATAATGAAGGTTGGACTGCTGACTGGTGGCGGCGATTGTCCTGGTTTGAATCCTGTGATCCGGGGCGTTGTTCGCTCGATTCACAACGCGGGTGGCGAGTCCGTCGGTTTCATCAACGGATGGAAAGGTGCCATCAACGGCGTCACCATGCCGCTGACGATCGAAAACACCGACGACATCATCTGGAAGGGGGGAACGATCCTCGGTTCGTCCCGAACCAATCCCTACAAGGAAAAAGATCGTGATGTCCCGAAATTGCTTGAAAGCTTCAAGAATCTCGGCCTTGACGCCCTTGTCGCCATCGGTGGAGACGACACGCTGGGTGTCGCCAGCAAGCTTTATGCTGACTACAAGCTGAATACGATCGGTTGCCCCAAAACGATCGACAACGACCTGAGCTGCACCGACGTGACATTCGGTTTCGATACCGCAATCAACATCGCCATGGAAGCGGTTGAACGAGTTCGCACCACTGTCGAATCGCATCGACGAATTGGCGTCGTGGAAACGATGGGTCGCCATGCCGGCTGGATCGCCTGCGAAGTCGCCATGGCTGTCGGAGCCGATTATGTGCTGCTCCCGGAAATCCCGGTCAACATCGATGACATGTGTGCGATGCTCAAGAAACGCCGTGAAGCAGGCAAGCAATGGGGCATGGTCATCGTCAGTGAAGGGGCGAAGTTAATCGGGGGGACCGACGTCGTCACCCGCGACGCTTCTGTCGATGCTTTTGGTCATGAACAGCTCGGCGGCGTCAGCAAACTGGTCGCGCAATTGATCACGGAAAAAACCGGCATCGAAACGCGTGAAGTGGTGCTCGGCCACATCCAGCGAGGTGGATCACCCACCGCGTTCGACCGCATTCTCGGCACAAGACTGGGACTCGCCGCAGGACGACTCGTCCAGGAAAAGAAGTTCGGCCGCATGGTCGCACTCGCCGGAACCAAGATCATCGACGTCGCCATCGCCGACGCAGTCGGCCAGATGAAAACGGTCAGCGAAGACTGGATCAAGGACGTCTACGCGTTCAGCAAGTAAACGGCGAAATGGACGATGGATCACAAAAACCGGGGAAGCAATTCCCCGGTTTTTTTATTTGCCAGTTTTCTTTCACCAAAATCGATGCAAGTCGTTCATCGGACGTATCAGTCTCAAATTGCATTACGAATCGCAACGCGATCACGTAGATCACGTAGATCACGTAGGGTGGGACAAGTCTTCGAAGTCCCACCAGCCGAAGCGGCAGAAAGTTAATTCGTAGTAAGTGGAAAGTCGATCAGGAAAAGAAAAACAATTCCCTGATCGATCAACTTTCAAGCAACGACTTTCTAGCCGCTTCGGCTCGAGCCGTATAATTTTTTCCGAGATGTCAAAGATCAAAATCGTTGTAGTACATCACAAAGCCCACACCCGCTTTTCGAAGCTCTGATCTCAATGACTTTGCGCAACTATGGATGCCCCTTGCTGTGCGAGTGGTCTCCCGACACCGCATCTGTGACCGATCGAAGTTCTCCCGCCTATTTTGGGATCATTCATTTTTCACCTCGTCTTCTCCGTGACCTCCGTGTCTCCGTGGTGAAGCTCGTTCTGCTTGAATTATTTCAAAAAGCTTTGCGCAACGATGTGATTCTTGCGCGACATTGGGCAGAGGTAGGTCTTTTTTCCATTTCTGATTTCTGAGATCTGATTTCCGAGATCTGAAGCTTTGCGCAACTATGGCCCCATTTGCGCAACTATGGGTGCCCACTGTTGTGCGAGTGGTCCCCCGATTGCGAACATGTGACCGACCGAAAGTCTCCCGCCCATTTTGGCGTCCCTCATTTCTTCGCTTCGTTCCCTTCTGTTCAAACTCTTCCCGTATTTTTCGTGTTTTCGAACTTTCGTGCTTTCGTGATCCGTTTTCCTCTTCCGCCCGCTGCCTGCCTTAACGACGAAATCAATTCAGGATTTTTAACCACGAAATACACGAAATAAGGACAAGGAAAAAACACAAGACTTCAATCTGTAAAACACTGAAAATTGGACCGTAAAACATGAATTAACCACGATCTCGGTCTTCCGTATTTTTTCGGTATTTCGTGTGTTTCGTGGTTCAGATTCCTCTCGTGATTGGGTTGCAAGCGAAGCCCGCACCAGGCTGTCGGCGGTGAAATTCTTTCTGCTTGTCTTATTTCAAAAAACATTGCGCAACGATGG
>JBAXBD010000758.1:0-3225 GCA_037142165.1 Schlesneria sp.
GTGCGATACTTTGCAATGTCTTCAGGCAACGCATGAAGCGGGAAATGAGGTGACGTGAAACAAAGGTATTGAAAGAAAGGCTTCTCATGGTGTTCGTCAGCATGTTCTCGCAAGCATTTGATCGAGTGCTCGGCGATTGCAGTCGTTGCGTAATAGCCCGAGTTCGGTTCAACAGGCGCGAGGGGCTTACCGTCCTCCGAATGCTGACGAGGGGCAAAAAATCGATCATGGTCATCCAGCGAGTAAGATCGATCAAACCCATTCTTCAGTGGCAGTCCGTCGACATGCCACTTGCCCGAGTGATAGCTGCGATAGCCGAGGGGCTTCAGAATTTCGGGCAGTAACTTAGCCCAGCCCTGACGGACACCACGAGCCCCGGCGGCAGGCACATTGGGCAATGCGTCTCGACGCACCTGCTGAGCGTAATAGCCCGTCAGTATGGCCGCCCGCGATGACCAGCATCGACCAGTGTTGTAGAACTGCGAGAACTTTAATCCGTTCGCAGCCAGTTGATCGAGATTCGGCGTCGCAATTTCACCACCATAACATCCAAGGTCCGAATACCCCAGATCGTCTGCAACGATGATCAGCACGTTGGGAGGTCCGGCTTCCGCAGCGATCACCTGACGACCGTCGACGATGTTGAGCACAATCGCGACAACGGACAAAAGTTTTACAAACGTGAGTGCGTCAATTTTCATAGATTTTATTAACCCGCTGGGGCGACCTTCATTAACAATCTTCAAGATCCATTGATTGAGATTTCGCTGAGCTTAATACGACAAACAGATAACGCAACTCATCTTCGACTTCTTCTGGCGTCGCAACGGTATGAGCAATTTCTTCTCGCAGCAGTTGGCGATACCGCTTGCGAAGCCGATGAGCCGCAACACGAATCGTTGATTCGCTGGCGCAAAGTCGTTGCGATGCTTCCGCGTAGTTGGCTTCATGACGTTCGCGTGATAGAAACGGGGAGAGCGTTTCAAACTCAGTAATTTTATCAAGACTGAAGTACTCATCCCGAAGGCGTTTGAGCACCCGATCAAGCAGCGCGATTGCCCACTGTCGTTCAAAAAGTCGCTCGGGAGTCAGTTCGTGCGATGGTTCTGTGAGAAACCGGGACTCGCCTGAATCCCAATCAAATGCCTGGACGTCGAGTGAATGGACGCGATGTCCCCCACCCCGTTTCGCAGCATGCTCCTTATCCCATTCGTTCGCGAGAAAGTGTTTCACGGCGGCGAGAAGAAACGCTCGAAAACGACCTCGGGCTGGATCAACATCGTCGAGAAAATCCTTCTCCAGCAGCCTCGCAAAGAATTCCTGAGTCAGGTCTTGAGCTTCATGCACGTCACGAGATCGACGCCGCATCATCGCATACAGGGGATACCAGTAGGCACGACACAGGTCGGAGAGTGCTTCGGCTGCATCAGGCGATGGCCGATCTTTTGCCTGCAGCACAAGACTCCATCGCGTCGTGGCGAACCGAGGTGAGCGACGACGGACAATCGATGACGGGATAGCCATGGCGATTCCAGAACTGCGAAAGAAAGTGTTGGCACCAGTGTATCGCCAAAAATGCTCTCGTGTAGCCATGCCCCGATGAAACGGCCAAACTGGCGTACGGCTGTGCCGCCAGTTCTTATGAACGGAATCGCCGTTGAAATACGGCGTGCCACGGATTTGGAGTCTTCGACACGGCAGTGCGAACGAAATCGGCGTATTCCACTTTGCACGACCATGTCGAAGACGCCATCATCCTCGCACCCTGCTTTTGCAAATTTGGAGAATCGAATTTCCCTGGGTCCAATCGCGTCGCCGCCGTCTTCTGAGTTGAATGAAACTGGAGATTTTCACTTCTGGAAAAAGTTTTTTGACGCATGGAAATGATCGATCCGTTTCGTCCTCCCGAGTGTTAATAAGGTGAAGGTGGGCATGGAATTGTATTGCCTATCACCGAAATGTTAATCAGGTCTATAAGTTTTGACCTGAGCAATTCGGGACAATCCAAAAGATTTTTGGCCACGAATCTGACGAATCGAACGAATAAGAGACACGAGAAATCGACTGAAATAAATTTCCAAGAAAAATTAAAAAAAACATGTCAATGTTCGGCGGTTTTACATTTCCGTTTGCGACTGTTACTTAAGCCTCTGGTTCGTCCAAGCCTCGTCGCTTCTGCTTACCCCTTGAGAATGAATACTTGATAATGAAACCCAAGATCGTGATAACCGGTTTCGGGAGAACCTGATGCATAGAGGCTTAATATCGATTGTTAGTCTGTTCGCCTGGTTTTGTGCGAAATCGATTGCGACCGCACATCCCGGCCACTCGCATAACGAGACTGGTGAGCAAATGTTGGATGAGATTGCTGCCAGAAAGCTGCCGGTTCTCTTAGCACAACTGGCCTCTGAAAATCGCGGTCAAGATGACGAGAAACGTCCCGAGATTGCCAAGGCGTTTAATGCGTTTTTAAAAACAAAAGCCATCCGAACTCGATGGGACGAAAACTTCTTCTATGTGGAATCGAACGGAATTCCCTCACATCCCATGATGATCGGCATTACCGCCTGGCAGCAGCAGGTCCCCCTGCCCCAGCCATATTCGGGCGAAAATGCCTGGCGCATCCCTCTTCGACCAGTTCCTGCCAAGAACCCTCTTTCGACCAAGAACCGCTTTCTTCGCGGTGCGATTGCCTTGGCCGCTAACGGCATCCCGATTTTCAATCCGCTGAACAATCGAGGTGAGGATTCCTACATGATCGGGGAACTCGACGAATTCGGAGGCCATTGTGGGCGAGCCGACGATTACCACTACCACATCGCACCAGTCCATCTGGAAAAAACGATCGGCAAAGGATTGCCCATCGCCTACGCACTCGATGGGTATCCAATTTATGGATATGAGGAGCCGGACGGATCAAAAGTTGTAGGACTCGACCCCTTCAACGGTCACAAAGACGCAAACGGAAATTACCATTATCACGCGACCAAAACTTATCCGTATCTGAATGGAGGTTTCCACGGTGAGGTGACCGAGCGGGGTGGGCAGGTCGATCCTCAACCGCGAGCCGAACCGGTTCGCCCCGATGGCAGGCCTCTGCGCGATGCCAAAATCACCGACTTTGTCGAAACCAAACCGGGCACCTATAAGCTAACGTACGAAGTGCGGGGGAAACGTGGGTCGGTGAGCTACTTGATCGCGGATGATGGATCTGCCAAATTTACG
>JBAXBD010000759.1:0-3214 GCA_037142165.1 Schlesneria sp.
ATGTTCATGATCTCGGTGACAAACTTTACGTGGCGCGCATGCTGCGCGGCGAAGCTTTGTTATTAAAAAAAGATCATGAACAGGCACTTGATGCCTTTCGCGAAGCTCATGTCGAAAGACCAACAGAATTAGATGCCTTGATGCGAATGGCCTGGTGCTTCAAGCGGATTGACCAGCTACCAAAGGCCATTGATGCAATGAAATTGGCGTACCAGTTCCACAAGGATGTACCGGTCGTGCTCTACAATCTGGCCTGTTATTATTCGCTGGCAGGCGAGAAAGAAGATGCGCTTTCCTGGTTGGGGAGAGCATTCCGGATGGATCGCCAGTTGCTGAAACTGATTGACAACGAGACCGATTTCGATCCGCTGCGGAACGATATCGATTTTCAACATCTGCTTCAGCTGACAAGCAGTCAAAAGTAAAAGGTATCATGAACGTTTACGGCATCATCCCCGCCCGATTGCAATCGACACGCCTGCCTCGAAAATTACTGCTGGCTGAGACTGGCCGACCCCTCATCGAATACACGTGGCGGTCGGCGTCGCGATCAAAACGACTGAATCATTTGATCGTCGCCGCAGACAGTGAAGAAATCGCCAAAACTGTGAAAAGCTTCGGTGGCCGATGCGAATTGACGGGTGAGCATCCAAGCGGAACCGATCGAATCGCCGAGATCGCTCGTCGATGCTGCCCGGACGGTGAAATCTTCGTCAATATTCAAGGTGACGAGCCGGAAATTGATCCTGCGAATATCGATGCGGTGGTGCAGGCATTGATCAACTGCCCGACAGCTCAAATGGCGACGTTAGGGACGCCGATGCGGTCGTTAGATCAAGTGCAAGCCTCGTCCTGCGTTAAGGTTGTGGCTGGAAAGGACGGACGGGCTCTTTACTTCAGCCGCTCGCCAATCCCGTTCTGCCGAGACCGCGATCCTGCCGAAGTCCTGGCAACCGAACATCCCTGGATGCTGCATATTGGTATCTATGCGTACAGAAGAGAGTTTCTGCTGGAATTGACGCAACTTCCTCCATCTCGACTTGAACAACTTGAGAAGCTGGAACAATTGCGCGCTCTCGAAGCAGGCGCTCGTATTCAAGTTGCGATTGTAGAACATCACTCGGTTGGCATCGACACGCCTGAGGACTATGCTCGGTTTGTTGCAAGGTTGAAGGCAGAAGGATGACGGATGAATAATGTGCGACAACGTATTTGTTCATTTCGAGATCTGATTTCTGAAATCCTCATTCCTCTTTTGTCTCCTTCCAAAGTTCAATAATGACCAAGCAGACCAAGCACATTTTTGTTACGGGCGGTGTAGTCAGTTCTCTAGGCAAGGGACTGACGTCTGCTTCGATCGGGACGATTCTGGAACGTCGCGGGCTGAAAGTCCGCATGCAGAAACTCGACCCCTATATCAATGTTGATCCAGGGACGATGAGCCCCTTTCAACACGGCGAGGTTTATGTCCTGGATGACGGGGCCGAGACAGACCTCGACCTGGGGCACTACGAACGGTTCACGAACAGCCCGCTCACCCGCGATTCGAATTACACATCAGGCCGTATTTATTCGAAAGTGATCCAGAAAGAACGTGACGGGAAATATCTTGGAAAAACGGTCCAGGTCGTTCCTCATATTACGGACGAGATTAAGGCTGCCGTACGGGGACTTGGAGGTCCTGATGTCGATGTCGTTATTACCGAATTAGGTGGTACGGTCGGCGATATTGAGGGTTTGCCGTTTTTTGAGGCCATTCGTCAATTGCCGCTGGATATCGGCCGTGAGAATTGCCTGTTCATTCATTTGACACTCGTTCCCTACTTGAAAGCCGCGAAAGAACTGAAGACCAAGCCGACGCAGCATAGCGTTCAGCAGCTTCGGCAGATTGGTATTCAGCCCGACATTTTGATCGTTCGGACAGAACGGGATCTCGGCCAGGAAAACGCTGATAAGATTGCTCTGTTTTGTAATCTTGAGAAACGTGCAGTCATCGTCGAGAAGGATAAAGAGTTTTCGATCTACGAGGTCCCAAGCGGACTTGTTGAGTACGGCTTGGACAAGCTGATTCTGGAAAAACTGCACCTGCCGGAAGGCCCGTCGGACATGGATGATTGGGACGATCTTGTCCATCGGATCAAGAATCCCGTCCATGACGTCAACATTGCTGTGGTCGGTAAGTACATCGAGCATCGGGATGCGTACAAATCAATCTATGAAGCACTCGATCACGCGGGCTTCTCGCATTCGACCCGGGTCATCATCAAGCGGATCGAAGCCGAGTCGCTGGAAAGCCAGGAAGCGGCGTCCATACTTGCTGGAATCGATGGCCTGCTCGTCCCCGGTGGTTTTGGGCACCGCGGAATTGAAGGGAAGATTCAGGCAGTGCGCTATGCCAGGGAGCATAAGATCCCTTATTTCGGGATTTGCCTTGGCATGCAGGTCGCCGTCATTGAGTATGGCCGACATGTGATCGGACTGGATGATGCGAATAGCACTGAATTTGATGCTGCGACACCACACCCCGTCATCTGTTTGCTTGAAGAACAGCGAACCGTGGAAAAGAAGGGGGCATCGATGCGGCTCGGTGCTCAGCCGTGCGTTCTCACCGAAGGATCGTTGATGGCGAGCATATACGAAAGTGCAGAAATCTCAGAGCGCCATCGCCATCGCTACGAGTTCAATCCGGAATATCGCGAGCGTTTTGAGAAGGGGGGGATGTTGCTGTCGGGCAACAGTCCAAGCGGCAAGCTGGTCGAGGCCATTGAACTGCCAGACCATCCCTGGTTTGCCGCCGTTCAGTTCCATCCTGAATTCAAATCGAAGCCAAATCTTCCGCATCCAATCTTCAAGAGTTTCATCAATGCCGCGTTAAAGCGACATCAGGATCGGGCGTAACGCGTCGGGATTGGCTGATGATTTTGTGGTCATAGACGCGTGACACGGCATCGGACTTCTTCGGTTCTGAAACTTGACTCATTGAGTCAAGTTTCAGGATTTCTTCCAAAGTCGCCATCATCGCTCCGAGGTTGTCATTTTTTGTAGCGGAGGCTTCCAGCCTCCGTACATTTTGCTCTGCGGCTGGAAGCCGCAGCTACGGCTTGTGCTACGCCGTTTTCGACTTACAAAAACTGACAACCTCTCCGCGTGATGCGCATCCGTCGGAAACGATTCAAACGTTGCCGACGCATCGGGACAGATATTCCGTTTGAAT
>JBAXBD010000760.1:0-3204 GCA_037142165.1 Schlesneria sp.
ACGCCAAGGATGCCATGCCATCCGGCGGTCCCATTGTGATTTCAACGGCAACCATCATCGCATCTGATACCACTGACGAATGCCCTGCGGGTCGTTACGTCCGATTTTCTTTGACTGACTCGGGCACAGGAATGACCGATCACGTCAAATCACACATTTTTGAACCGTTTTTTACAACGAAAGGGCCGGGTCAAGGGACCGGACTGGGGCTGGCGACGGTTTACGGAATCGTCGAGCAGTTCGGCGGAAAAATCTTCGTCGATTCCGTTCTCGGTCGCGGAACGACATTTACGATATTGCTGCCGGAAGTCTGCGACGAATCTGAAGCATCCCCCGACATCAAAAAACCTCCAGCAAATTCTTGAACTTAAAAAAAGAAGAACTCATAATATTTACCAGCACCACGATTCGTTCATCCTCACCTCTTTGCAAAAGTTGATTGAATGTCCGAGTCATCTGCCTCAAATTAACACAAAGCCAAACGAGACTCGGTTGACTGAATTTGAGTGCTTCAACTCCGAAAAAACATGCTTATTCATTTGATCTACAGCAGCACGGCAAATCAAAAATTCACTGAGTCAGATCTCATTGATCTGTTGTCAAAGGCGCGAGCAAAGAATGCCCGACTGGGTATTACCGGGATGCTGCTGTATACGAACGACAGTTTCTTTCAGGTCCTGGAGGGTGAAGCCGAGCAAGTTGACGCGCTCGCTGATCGAATCAGCCACGACCCGCGTCACACCGGTTTGATCACGATCATTCGCGAGCCGATTGCGAAGCGCGCGTTTGGCGAGTGGACAATGGGCTACGCCAGCGTTAGTCAAATCGATGTCGGGGAAATCGTCGGAATCAACGATTTTTTTGCATCTGCGACCTGTTTCGGTCAGTTGAATCCTGGGCGTGCGAAAAAGTTATTGGCAGCGTTCAAAGAGGGCAGATGGCAAAAAAAAGTCAAATCTGTTGCGATGCCACTCAAATCCACGCCCGCGTCGTCAGAGTTGATGCGACCAGCCGGCATCCAGCCCATCAACGTCACGTATGCCTATCTGCCGATTATCGACAGTGAAACTCTTAGCGTCGTATCATTCGAAGCCAAGTTAAGGGGCTTGAACAACGAGACGCTTGATGATTTTTTGCGCGCGATGCCCAGTATCGAGAGATCTCAGTTCGATGGTTACTGTCGGGGCCTCGCTATTTCGATGGCAGCGCGGCTTGGTTTGAAGTGTGCATTGAACTTGAGAATGATGGCAGAGAATGCGACCGACGCTCGGGTCGCCATCCGTTCAACGATTGAGATCGCAGAAAAAGAAAATATTGATCCGAGCCGCATCATCCTGGAAATCGATGAGAATCGACTGTTGAACGATGCGGTCGTCGTCGCGAGCATCATTGACGAGTATCGCGGGGCCGGCCTGCGAATCTTGATCAACGATTTTGGTGCTGGCCGAGGCGCCTTGGACGTTCTCGAAACCTATCGACCGGAAATGATTTCTTTAAGCGAAAGTCTTGTCAGAGGAGTCGAGTCCAACTTTCCAAGGCAGGCGATCGTGCGCGGTATCTCGCAGACATGTGGGGACTTGGGCATCGATCTTGTCGCCAAGCATGTTCATACAATTGAGGCATACGACTGGCTTCGAAGTGAAGGTGTCACACTTTTTCAAGGTGACTTGTTTTCACCTGCGGGTTTCGAGCATTTCCCGAATGTGACCTTTCCAAACTCCGCGAGTTCCAGTTCATGACCAAAAATGCCTTTCATTTTCCTGAGGTCAAGTTCGCGTTCCAACCGATTATCAATGCGGTGAACGGGACGATCATCGCGTTCGAGGCGTTGGTTCGCGGCCCGAATAACGAATCACCGGGAACGGTGTTAAGCCAGGTCAGCACACAGGATCTTTTTGCATTCGATGAGCATCTTCGTGTGATGGCAATCTCAGCTGCTGCCGGGTTGAACCTGAAGTGCGCGTTAAACATTGACTTGTTGCCGCAGTCAATCGAGACTTCAGAAGCACCGCTTAAGTCGACCATTGACGCGGCGAAGCAGTTTCAAATTGACCCCCGCCAATTAACGATTGAGATTAGCGAAACGCAATTCATTGGTAATATATCGAATTGCGTTGAGAATCTTAACCTGTTTCGCGGATTGGGAATCAGGTTTGCGATCGATGATTTTGGCTGCGGGTACTCCGGATTGAACTTGCTCGCTGATTTTCAGCCCGAGATCATCAAGCTGCACAGCGCGCTGATCCGTGATGTCAACTCCCGTGGACCTCGGCAAGCGATCGTTCGGGGAATATTGCGGACATCCCGCGATTTAGGGATCGATGTCATTGCTGGCGGTGTAGAAAACTTGGACGAGTACCAGTGGTGTTTCGAGGAAGGAATCGAACTTTTTCAAGGACCTCTTTTCGCCAAACCTGAGTTTGAACGTTTTCCCTCAGCTTACTATCCACATGTCGGCGACGACGATAAATAAAGCAACTACGGCTGAATTTCTGAAGCCGCGCGATTGAAACAAACGTATGAGATATCAGGAGTCGAGTTTTGCCATGAAGTACTCATCGCAAAAGAGGCCGTTGTCTCGTAATACGTTTGTCGATCAGGCTAAAATGCCGTGAACGTTCACCTGGAGTTTTGTCACACCAAAACGGACTGATGATTTAAACCAGTCAGATGTGGTCACCGTCTGGATCATCGAAATATCGACATCCTGACAGGCCGACAAACTGACCTGTTTTTTTAGTGATTTTGGGGAGATCAAAAGATTGAAGCACGATTCAGCCGTGGTTTTTGTCGTCGATGACGATCCCGACGTTTGTCAGTTTGTCGAGCGTATGATGCAGGCAATGAAGTTGGACGTCCGGTCGTTCAGTAGTGCCGAGGAGTTTCTGAATTCGGTCACCGAAGAACCGCACGGTTGTCTCATCGCCGACATGCGCATGCTGGGGATGAGTGGGCTGGAACTTTTGAAAGAGCTGAATGCCCGACAATGGCAATTGCCAACAATCGTCGTATCCGGCTACGGCGATATTCGTCTGGCGGTTGATTCTTTTAAAGCAGGGGCCTTCACGTTTCTGGAAAAACCTTACCGAAGCCAGGAGCTTTGGGAAGCGGTCGTTCAAGCGATCGCGGTCAGCCAGGCGAATTCTGATAAGCGCAACCTCAAACGGGAAGTCCATACGGCACTGAGTAAACTGACACCGGAAG
>JBAXBD010000761.1:0-3203 GCA_037142165.1 Schlesneria sp.
GTATTAGTACCCAACCTGAATCAATCGAAGTTCGTTACTTCAAGATCCTTTCCGGTATGATTTTCATTGGTTCTTGAGGATTCACACCCTCTTCAATCGTAACCACATATTTTTTTTCGAGAAAACCGGCAGCCTCATGCCAGATGCGAAATTCATGCTTACCGACGGGCAAGTTCAGAATCTCAAATCGCCCGTCTTTGCCAGTCACGACGGCATAAGGATGGTCGACAATGAGCATGGACGCACGCATCCACGGGTGAATGTCAGACCTTACATCGAATGGAAGCTTCTCCGGTTTCGACATCGGCTGCGCCACGACGCCCTCTCGATCGTTTGCCTTCACGTGGAAGTTAAAAAGGTTGTTTTTCATAGGAAGCCCTTTGACATTGTGTACCACTGCGTCGTTGTTCAGGAACCGAATTTTCTGGTTGGTGCGAACAATCATTGCGTGCGGAACAAATCGACCGTCTTTTCTGTCGAAAACGACTTCATCATCGGTCTTATCATTTCCGTCGACGTTGCCGTACTTTTCGAGATCGGGATGAACAGAAAGACGGCGACTTGGGAGATAGATGATGATATTGGCGATCCCTTTCGTCTTGGGGTCGACAACAACACGTTCGTCCGGCACATCCTGATTAACTATACCAGGGACGGCAGTAACCAGCGGCGGCAACTTGGGAACGTCGCCATCGAGAACTATCTGGCCCTGGAGGGTTCCCCATTTCGGTTCCACAGCAAAACCGGAAGAGATGTTTACGAATGTCATGACCGCCAGAAGAACGGTGAAAGAGCGGAGGTTATTCACCGATGAAGCCTTTCGTTGTGAACGAGCCAGCCCGTCGCATTGCATCACTAAAACAAGGTAAAATGCGAACGAATAAAAGTCACGCATCTTTTTGGCGGTCTGCCGGAATTCTACCAGTTGAAACGCGATAGCATCGTTGCAGAGTTTGAACCGATCGGCGAAAAGAAGAATCCAAAGCTGCCTTCACTCGATCCAGATCACTTACTACTCAAGGAAAACACCCACGTGGATCTTCAACTGAAAGAAAAAGTCATTCTCGTCACCGGCGGGGCCAAGGGGATCGGACTGGGGGTTGCCGAGGTACTCGCTAATGAAGGGGCAATCCCGGTCATCATCGGCCGAAACTCGGACGATAACGACCGTGCAGTGAAGGCCATTGAAACCGCCGGGCATCGAGCCTGGTCGGTCGTAGCCGAATTGAATCGAACCGAAGATTGCCGACGCGCGGTTGATGCGACGATCGAGAAATTTGGGCGAATTGACGGGCTTGTTAACAACGCAGGGATCAACGATGGGGTCAGCCTTGAAAACGGCGACACCGAGCGGTTTCTTTCATCGCTTCGTAAAACCCTGATTCATTATTACGAGATGGCGCAGTTCGCCTTGCCCGAGTTGAAAAAGTCGCGCGGGGCGATTGTTAACGTCGGTTCGAAGGTTGCCGAGACGGGACAAGGAGCGACGTCAGCATACGCGGCTGCGAACGGCGGACGAAATGCGTTGACGCGAGAATGGGCGATCGAATTGGAGAAGTATGGTATCCGAGTGAATGCCGTGATCGTTGCCGAATGCTGGACGCCGATGTATGCCACATGGCTCGCTACCGTTCCCAATCCCGAGGAAACTCGTCGCAAAGTCGAATCTCGCATCCCCTTTGGGCAACGCATGACGACCTGCACCGAGATCGCCAATACGGTCGCTTTTTTGCTCTCGGAATGTTCCAGCCATACGACCGGTCAGTTAATCCATGTCGACGGGGGATACGTACATCTTGACCGATCTTGTCATGCGGAATGATTGATGAACGGCAAAAGAGACTGATTTGGTTTAATATGGAATGGACTCGTTTGTTTGGCGAATCGTTCGATTCGACCTTTTGAGACGTCATTGGTCACAAGCCATCGACAATCGATGCCGACGACGAGTCTGGAGTAATTGATGATTCGAATCTGGCTGGTTTCTGTTTTGTCGCTGGTTGTTCCGTCCTTCGGTTGCGCAGCCGAGAGATTCGTTGCGATGTTTGCGGACGGCAGTCGTACCGAAGAAGCCGAAGTCCGGGATTGGAATGAACCAGGTTCGCAGCCCAAAATTGGGGGGCGAGCTCTTTTTGATCCGAGCGTTCCAGTAAGGTGGATCATCGATCGACAGCAGGCGTCATCTTTCTTAAAGCCCGCGACATGCGTCGAATTCGAAGGGGGGGACCGACTGGCTGGTGAAGTCGTTGCGTTTTCCGAAGGGCGCGAGAACCCGTATGAAACGAAACCACCATTTCTTGTCGTGAAACCCGTTTTGGAAGTTCAACCGCCGGATGTGAACATCCCCGCAGAACTGCGAGTGACGACCGAATGGGCGCGGAAGATCGTCTGGGAACATGTTGGCTCTGAAGAACTGCAGCCGGGAACAGTCTGGCTGAGAACCGGTGCGTCAATCACATATCGGTCGCTTCGCTGGTCAGCCCAGGGAATCATTCTGCTGACGAGCGAGGGCGTCAAACAGTTTTCATTTTCGGATCTTGGCGAAATTCATCTTCTGAAAGTGAATCCCTGGAATGCCTATTACGAACAACTGGCCGTACTTTCGCCGCATTTGAAGTCCCGGTTGATGCAAATCATCGCCACGGATGGAAGCCGGTTGACCACTTCACTGGAACGCTTTCAGTCGCGACATCATGGCGACAAGAATCGACTTGAGCATTGTTATCAACTGATTCAGCCTGCTTGGAGTCTCGATTCGATCTGGATTCGATATCGTACCATTCGCAGTTGGCGATTCTTCTCGCCGAACGAAGTTCCTATGTCGAATCTGACGCCGATACAAACAACGCATCGAGCGGTGTTCGGCGGGATGTGGGACTATCAGTCGGATCAAAACATCGTGCGAGGTCCACTTCGATCCTCCGACAAAGAGTTTGGCTGGGGCTTTGGAGTCCAGGGAACTTCAGAACTCGTGTTTGAATACCCCGAGACGGCCCGTGCCGTACGAACGCAATTCGGGTTGGACCGGATCGCCGAGACCGGTGGCTGCATCAATGTTGAGGTTCTGGTTGGAGACGGTCAATCCGTGATGAAACAGGCGAACCTGATCGGTTCGTCACTTGTTGGGAGTGTCGCCTGGCAGGATCTTCCGGCAGGTCGAGCCGAACAGCGTCGGATCTCGTTTCGAACCGAGATGGCGCATG
>JBAXBD010000762.1:0-3201 GCA_037142165.1 Schlesneria sp.
GACCGTGACATTCGGGATCGCGAGAGCTTGTTGTTCTCGGAGGGTCGCATAACCGTGGCCGAGTTCGGCTTCAGCCGCTCGAAGCTGCGGGCTGCAGGAAAGCAATTGCTGCCAGCACGTTTCCAAATCGAGTTGAGGGATATCGTCCGTCAGGTCACCGACAAGTGGCACCGGGTTCAGTGTCGAGACACCGACCATTGTGGCTAGCTGTTCCCACGCGGCGGCATATCGCAATTCGGCTTCATCAAGATTCAGCCGAACGGTTTCGAGCTGAACTTTGGCTTGCAGGTAATCGGTTCGTGTCCCTTCGTTGGCCAACAGACTTTTCGCAATGGCCAGACTCTTTTCGGAAATCTTCAGCAACTCTCGATAGACTTCCACCGCTTTTTGGGAACCAAGCACCTCGTAATAACGGATCTTCAAGTCGTTCGTGACTCGTATCCGCTGTGCTTCATTATCCCATTGAAATCGTCTGAGTTCTTCCGAAGCGGCCAGTTGAGCCAGGCCAAGTTTGTTGGCGGTCACGAATTCCTGTGCGAAGAACGCTCCGTTCGACTGCTTCACAGACGGATTTGAAGCACTGCTGTTGATATATCCCACCTGAGGATTCGGATAAAGTCCTGCCTGGTAAACAACCCCCTCTTGACCGGTGACAGCCGCTTGAGCTTGAGACAGTGTAGGATTGTTTCCCAGGGCAAGGTTTTCCAGGTCACCCAAAGTCAACTGCTGTGGCACAAAAGTTTCAACAACCGGCGGATAGTCCTTCGATGATGGATCTGGCAGTTCAGCTTTAGCATCAACAACCGGGTCATACGTCTGCCCCTCCTCCCCCGCAACCTGTTTTATTTGATGCGCGTCGGACGATGGGTTACGAATAGGTGTATCGCTTGCGCGTTGCGGGGTTGATCTGTCGCTTGCGCGTTGTGAGTCGGATTTGGCAATCTCACGGGCTTGTTCGTTTTGTTCTTGGGAATCAGCAAGCGTACTTTCGGCCGATTTCAGGCTGGACTTGTTGGTGTGTCGCGAAAATTGCCGAAATGCCAGGGTACGTCGACCAGAATCGGAAGTCACGCATCCCGCGTGCAAACCAAGAACGATCATCGAGACCAGCAATAAGTTGCGGTGGCGTATGATGATCGGAACATGAATAAAACCGAGAAACGGAGATCTGTTTCCCTCGTTTCCCAAATGACAACGGCGCATCGCGGTTTCCTTCCCTGGTGATCCGCTGAGCGAATTGACGCGCTCCTGTTGTCAGTCATCGGCCAATGTCCGTCGCGAAGTTCGGCACAACGCAAACCGTCGTTTCAGCCGTTACAGGCTGCAAATTGCCGAGGCCAAAAACGACGTCCAGTGGAAATGAGGCTTCGCCACTCGTTTGAACGTGAGAGAAATCGTGAGAATCCTCGAAGAAACGCCGAGTTTCGCTAAATGAATTCGACAGAAACACTCGTTTTGACACCGCTGCTTTAGACATTTTTGGTCGCGCAGGTCATCGGTCCAGAACTAACCATAACAAAGGGAACCACGACAATCGGCGTATCGTTCTCCGCGAACGCGAGGTGCGGGGTCTGCGTCGGCTCTTTGAACTGAAATGGGATGCAGAACAAATGCGTTACGTCGTTTCTCCTGATTCCACTTGAAGTCTCAGTTAAGGTTTGTGTAGCGTTTGCTTTTTTACGTCGAGAATGCTTTTTTTAGGTAGTGGGTTATCGGAAGTGGACGTGACCCCGAAAATACTTGAAATCACGCGAGTTGCCGATGGAACGACCATCGACGTAATTTTGGTCCCGTTGACACGAAAACTCGCCAGTTTGCAAATTGATACAAAATGGTGGCAAATTCCAGGAGTCCCCGAAAAAGTGAGGTCTCAGGAAATTGATCACGGCTATAAATGGGCCAAGCGAATCGGCGAACTTACGAGCAACAACAGTCGATGGTACCGTGCGATTGCTGTCCAGACAGATGACGACAATATTCAGGGAGCAATGATTTATTGGTTGAATACGAGGTCATTCATTCACCAAAATGAAGGAGCGATTTTTGTCGAGTCATTGGCAACAGCGCCTTGCAATCGTGAGCGGATTGTAACGCTTCCAGAATATCGTGGCGTAGGAACGGGGCTTCTACTTGCGGCCGTGATTCACAGCTACAAGCTCGGTTTGGGAGGACGAGTGAATCTCAATTCAACAAACGATCCTCGTACGATCTCGTTTTACGAGACAAGGGGATTTGTGCATTGCGGCTACGATGGTGATGAAGACGAGGAAAAGTTACCAAGATTCGAATTGAGTGCAGAAGCTGCACAAAAGTGGTTGAATGACGAAGGATACGAGTTATGAAATTGAAAAAAGATTTCGCGCCCTCGGCGGTCGGTCGTCCGCCGAGAAAATCACAAATCCGTTGCGATTTGGACGATCTAAGCACCGTCGTTGCGACATCTGAGCTGGATCTGCATATCGTCCGTCTCCTTGCGATGCATCCGACACTTAAAGTCCGATTTCGTAATCAGGATCTGGCGGCTCTCGATGACATGACGAAACAAACTCTTTTGAATGACATGAACCATGTCCTTGGGGTGCGTTCGTTGCACAAAAAGTAACCATGATGAACGTCGAAGAAGCGAAGCGATTCGCCGAGAAGCATTTTCCCAACGGTCCTGAAGAACTCGCCCGGAAACTGGGGATTTTGGTTCTTGAAAGTCCACTCGTCGGATGTGACGGATGGGTACTCACGGGCTCCGCTGGATTGATCATTCGATTGAACAGTAATAATGCGTCGACGCGGCGCCGTTTCACGTTGGCGCACGAACTTGCACACTTGCTACTGGAGATACCGACTGTTGTTGGTGAATCCGTATTGGATTCTTTACAGTCGGACAGTGCCGAAGAGCGTCGCGTAAACGATTTAGCGGGAGAACTCTTGCTGCCCGAGGACATCGTGCGCGACTCCCTCCCATCCGTCCCGATCGTTGCGAAGCAACTTCGAAAATTGGCGAAATCAGCAAACGTATCCGAACTCGCCGCCGCGATTCGTGTTGCGAATCTAGCGAAAACAATCGGGCTCGTTAACGCGTCCGTGACTTGCTTTCTGAACGACGAATTCCAGTGGAACTATTCCAAGACACTGAAAATGCCGTCAACTTTAGCTGCCTCTCTGCTTAACCAAGCGAAGGAAGCCGACCCTCAGGCCGTTCGTATC
>JBAXBD010000763.1:0-3184 GCA_037142165.1 Schlesneria sp.
GCCGTCTCTTCATTGGTCGATAACGGGTTCGAAGAGCACGGCCTTACCGAAGACGGTAAAACCGTGGCACCCTTTTCGAGGATTTCTGTCCCAATTCATGTGGGTTTTCGATTTCGAACCAGCCCCGGTTTCACATCCAGATCCAGCGGAGAAGCCAAGCCTCGTTCCCACAATTCCCAGCCGAGTGCGCCCATGGCGGCGTTATCGGTGCAATGTTCCCGTTCTGCGATAATCAATTCGATTTTGCGATCGCTGGCGAGTTCGATCAGCCGCTGGCGGAAAAGCGAGTTGGCAGCGACGCCGCCCCCGACCAGCAACGTATTTCTTCCCGTTCGGCGTAGAGCCTGATCGCATTTGCCGATCATGATGTCGATGACAGCGGCTTGAAAACTCGCCGCAAGATCGGCGATGCGTTGTGGCGTCAGCGGTTGTGGTTGTGCCCGGGCACCTGGTGTTCCTTTTGCCGCATAGAGCACCGCCGTCTTGAGGCCACTGAAGCTGAAATCGAGTCTCGCGTCGTTAAGAAACGTTCGTGGAAAATGAATTGCTTTGGGATTCCCCATTTTTGCAATTACTTCGATTTGCGGACCGCCTGGATAGTCCAGGCCAAGGATCTCTGCGACTTTGTCAAATGCCTCGCCCGCAGCGTCGTCGGTCGTCGAACCAAGCAACTGAAACTCGACCGGAGAAACACAGTCATACAGATTGGAATGACCTCCACTGACAACGAACCCCACGGCCGGAAACACGTCGCGACCCGCTGCCATACGGCAGGCGTAAATGTGCGCTTCAATATGATTGATCGATAACAGCGGGATATCCAGAACCAGAGCAAGCGTCTTGGCGGCAGTTAATCCGACCAGCAACGAGCCGACCAGGCCCGGATGAGTGGCAACGGCAATCGCATCAAGGTCTGCCAGCCGGAGATTGGCGCGGCGCAGGGCTTCGTCAATGACGGGGAGTATTCGTTCGAGGTGTGCTCGCGACGCGATCTCGGGAACAACTCCACCGAACCGTTCGTGCAATTCGTGCTGGGTGGCGACAACGCTGGAGAGGACTCGACGATCGCGATCGATGACGGCCGCCGCCGTTTCATCGCAGGACGATTCGATCGCCAGAAGGAATTTTCCCGTCTGAGGTTCGATCGTTTTGGACACTAATGACTCCATTGTATCCACGTTGAGGTTTTGCTTCGGATGTGAGTGCGTTGTTGTCGTTTGATTGGCATTCGACGCCACTTCGGGTAGCGGCGGCTTCCAGCCGCCGCGAAAAGCGTTCGTCGCTTTGAAGTTGCCGTGGGTTGATGATTTATTGGTTGATTCAGGCGTTTAGGCAATGCCGAAAAGTGTCGGCGGCTGGAAGCCGCCGCTACGCTTAGGCAATGCCGAAAACTTTCGGCGGCTGGAAGCCGCCGCTACGCGATCGAATCATTGTTTATTTGGCTTTGGCGACTCTTTAAACAGACGAGCATTGATTGGTTTGACAGAATCGCCACTCTTGGACACCGCCAGTTTATTCGTCAATTTGATCGTTTTAGGGGGACGACAGCCAGTGTCGTTACAAGCCTGGTAGGTGATTGTAATCTCCAGTTCATCCGTCTGTCCGGCTGCCGATTCCGGAACCGTCAGGGTTCCTCGGATGGCGACTTCTCCTTCGTACACCATTGCTTCCATGTCTTCGCCATCAAATTTGAATCCGTGCCCTTCCGGATATTTCAAGTCTGACAATTTCACACTCAGTTTGGATTTGGCGGAAACTTTTGTGGGGATCAGGTGGTCTGGCATGGGGGGATTTTGATTGATATGCCAACCTTCCTTCACATCGAGCAGTACGATTAATTTGCATGCACTTCCCGCTGGAAGCTTGTCGGTTGAAAGATAGGCTCGCCCGGTTACCAGTTCGTCATTTTTCTGGACCTTACTGTCGGCGAAAACCACAAGAGGTTCATTAGGGACCTTCTTTTCATCAGAACCACCTGCAGGGATGATCTGACTTCGTTCATTCGTTGATGTCCCCTTTGCACCCGCTTCTGATTCCAGCAATTCCCTCGCAGCCAAGGCCAGGTTGGCCAGACCGCGCGGTGTTTGTTCAATGTTCGACGCGAATAATTCGATTGTTGCGCGGGCTTCCTCACGGTAAGCGCTGATCCCCGTCAGTTTGGCCAGTTTAATGAGGTTTCTTGCGCTGACGCTGTTGCCTGCGGGTAAGACACCGTCGTAGGAATTTTTGGTTCTGGCGAGTAACTCTTCGTGATGGTGTGATGTGAAGAAGAAACCACCATTGGTGTCATCCAGGAACGATCGAAGTTGCTCATCCTGCAACTGTTTTGCAGCCTTCAGCCATTTGGCGTCTTCGGTCGCGGAATGCAATGCCAGCAATCCGTCGATGAGAAACGCATAATCATCAAGATAGGCATTGAGCTTTGCCTGGCCGTTCGTGTAGGTGTGCAACAATCGTCCTTGTGAATCACGCGCATTTGAAAGCAAAAAGTTAGCTGCTTTTTCTGCGATGACAATATATTCGGGATGCTGAAGCGGTGCTGCTGCGCGGGCATAGGCACCGATCATTAACCCGTTCCAGCAGGTTAAGATCTTTTCATCACGTAAAGGTCGTTTCCGTTTGTTGCGAACTTCGAGAAGCTTTTGACGCGAAGAGGTGAACTCATCACGTTCAGAGCCAACTGGTGTCTTTTCTGCTGCGGATGCTGTTGTTGAGATTGGCTGGGGGAGTCGTCTGGGTGACAGTCTGAGTACGTTTCCGTGTTCGAAATCTGGGAGATCTTTGACGCGATACGTTTCTTTAAAAGTTTTTGCGGTCGCCCCCAGGACTTTATCAATTTCGTTCGCTTCCCAGACGAAATACTCTCCTTCGACTCCATCCGTTTCTGCATCAAGGGCCGAGTAAAAGCCGCCATCGGGAGCAGTCATTTCTCGCGCGACAAACTGAAATAGCTCTTCTGCAACTTGTTTATAGAAAGAATTTGGCTTGGTTGGCGGTTGAGAAGCCGTGCGATAGGCCTCGACATAGACGTCCGCGAGTTGGGCCTGGTCGTAGAGCATTTTTTCGAAATGAGGGACATCCCAGCGGCGGTCGACGGAATAGCGATGGAAACCACCTCCGACATGGTCTCGAATCCCGCCACAGGCGATCTGCATCAACGTCAGGTCCAATTGCTGTGCAATCT
>JBAXBD010000764.1:0-3172 GCA_037142165.1 Schlesneria sp.
CTTTAATAGTGATCTACGATCGGCCAGACGGTCCAGGGTCACTCCGTTGAGGACCATGTCTTGCCGCGTATCACCGAGCGGACGGAACGGTGAATGAGCCGTTCCGAGAAAACCTGGACCAGGTTCGTTGTAGGGGCCGTGAGTGCAGGTATAGCACAAGCTCACATACGGCGGTGATTCACGTCGCGCCGGGCCCTGAACTTTCGAAACCATTGTGCCGAACTGCGGCCAGCCGCCGGAAGGTTTTGCCTTTTTCGGGTCGTGGCCGTTGAAGACCTGGATTGCATCGTGATCGTGCTGATTGCCGACCAGCGAGCGAATCACGGTTAACTTATCTGCTATTGTCGCAAGACGAGGAAATGCCTCGCAGATTTCAAAACCGGGGACATTCGTGGCGATTGGTCGCCATGGGCCAGCGATCTCCCTTGGAGCATCTGGTTTCAGATCGAACATATCCTGATGAGGCGGCCCGCCGACCAGATAAATCATGATGACCGATTTCGGCGATTTCCGGCCTGACAATGATTCAGCTCGCAGTACGTCGGGCAGCGTCCAACCACCGAGCGTCCCCATCGCGGCAAGCGTACCGACCCTCAGGATGTCCCGGCGAGAGACTCCATCGCAGAAATCTTGGGCAGACGTCGCACGTCCAGGAATCGTCAGCATGCTAAATCTCCTGCCGATAATGTTCCACGAATTGTGACATCGTCGTGGGCAGACTTTTTGTATCAACAAATCTGCATGGATTCTATTCCAAAGAAAGAAAAGGGCAGAACGGAAATCCGAATGACTTATTAGACGGACGCATAAGCGAGGGTCTTACTTTGTTCTACCTCGCTGGCGCTTCGGGCTAAATTTAGTCAGTTTTGGGGTAGGAGAATTGATTTCTTCTGCGCAATCCAATTAATCGTCATGAGCTGCGACGATTCAGTCTCATCAAATATCGTAACTTCCCGCAAGTTCCCGTTTTTCTTGTTGTGTGAGGCTGGGAGGTCTAGGTAGTTTGTAGGTCGGTTTTTCGATCTTCGTTTCGAATCAGCAGAGGCCTTTATATGCGTAACTTGACCGTTGGAAAGATGTCTTTAGTCGCTTGTTTGATGATGGTGAGTGGATTCGGGGTGGTCCAAGGACAAGATCCTGCGGCACCTGAACCCGGCGCGGTCGCTGCCGAGGCAAGCGAAGGGGTCGCATGGAGTGACGTCGATGTCAACGATTTGTCAAAAGACTTGAGCGAGTCGATTGCTGCAGGTGCCAGTGACGAGGCGACCGAGCTTCGTGATATCGTTGATACGACAGTTCCACCAAAGGTCGTGAGAAACTATCCCAAAACCCCGTTTCTCTCAGTCGTTTTCCCACTTCGGGAAGGTGTCGCTGACAGTAAGGAGCTGCAGGAAAAACTCAGGGATTATGTCCAGAAGCATCTGGAAGAGAACGTCCTGACGGAAGATGCGATCGCCAAGGGAAAAGCGGGCGATGATAAGTTCAAACGCCAAGCTTTGCTGGTTCAAACGAAAGGGCCAATTCAAACGATTCCAGTGGCCCCGAAGGTGAACCCGGACGAACCGTATGTGCCAAGAGCTCGTTCGTTCGAGACGCAGACTTACAATCCACCAATTCCCGAGGTGGAACAACCGGGTATGGTTGAAGATCCATTCGAGGAGCCCGAGGGTTTGTGCACTCCGTCTGCTGAATTGCTTCAGGCACTCGGATATACAGGGTGTTGCTGCGGGGCGAAATGCTTCCCATTCACATCAGAAATGTCGTATGAAGTTGCGATCAAGGCATATCAGCACGGTTACTACCAGGACGCCAAGGCACTGGCAAAACACGCGTTGAAGAGTGCTAACCGTCCGGAATACCTCTATCTCGAAGCGCTATCGGAACTCGCTTTAGGTGAATGCCAGGATGCTCTGCAAGCGGCTCGCAGAGTGAAGACAATGCGGGAAACCAGTGCGCTGAAATACCTGAAAGAGCGTTTGTCTGGACCGCGTGTCGCTTCGTTACAAACGCTGTTGAAAGCGATGCCTGATCGCGTACCAAACCCTCCAGCGCCGGCACCTTCGCCGTATTATTCACCGTCAACGGTGCCCTATGCGCCAACACCAAGACCCCTTGCACCGACACCAACGCCTCCCCCACCGAGCATTTAATTGATTCGATTGAGATAATCATCGGAGTGCTCGATTTACGTCGCCGGTCATCATTCTATGATCGGCGACGTAAACGTCGGTGGTTTGCTCTGAGACGTCGGACAATTGGACAGCGAACGTTGAGCTCGTCATTCCGATCGCGTTTTCACATCAGCAAAAGCTTCCGGTCCCGGCGGGTGTTAATATCATCACGGCAATGAGAATAGTGAATTAAATCTGTGTCGCGGCACTTGTTTGTGCCAAAGCATCGGCTACTTGAGAACTACTAGGCGTCGAAATCGAATGTTGAATCGTGTCATGATCAAACAACTTTAGTACGATACTCATCCAGACCATGCTGTGTTGAGGTTCGGCGATATCGAAGTGATCCAGGTGATCGGGTGCATCGTGGATCTGAAGTGAAGACTTGGCGATTTGTTTTAATCGTTCCAAGCTCCCTTCATAATAGAGCCTTGTTTTGATCAGATGGACATCATGAGTTAGCGTTTCCGACGCTTGATATCTGCGCGAGTTCTCTCTTAAGAATGCTTCCAGATACTCCCAGCGATCATCGACCGGGATGTCATGATCGGAAGATGTTCGGCTGCTGATCATCAGATTTTTCACTCGGCCGACGGTTGATTTATAAAACGCTCGCGAATACTCCCGGAAGTTTTGCGAAAGATCTCGATTCATGAGCTCATTAAGTTTTCGAGCGATTTTTTCGGTGATCGTTTCGTCTTTGGTTGACCAAAGTGGTGGCTCCATCAGGACGAGTTTGATTCCGTAATTGTTTGCCTTCGTGAGTTGCAGGGCTATTTCAATTGCGAGCGTTGCACCGTAGGAATGACCACAAAGTAGAATATTTCCGGACGGAATTTCGTCGGACAATTCCTGAGCATGGATCGCGGCTTGAGACTTGAGACTCAGGTGTTTTGGTGGCCAGACATGCAATCCGTCCAGTTTAAGCCACCAGACGGGAATATCCGATGGAAGCACTTCGAGGGGAACTCGCAGCTTGGCTCCCACAACCACAAGATGAG
>JBAXBD010000765.1:0-3163 GCA_037142165.1 Schlesneria sp.
CAGCAAGGAACGTCATTGAAGTTGATCCCGTGTTCCAATAACAGTTCGTTTTTCCGGCTGACCGATAATCCAAAGAGTTTCTCTGTGGCCACCTGTTCCGCCAACCCCTTTTTGCGATACGTCCAATAGCAGTAGGCATTCAGCGCGTTTCGGGCGGCATCCTCGTTCCGCCAGCGGAAGTAGTCGACAACCAGACCGACGTTTGGAAATTGCGAGATCCGGCAATCGAACGTGGCGACGCTCCCGAGCAGCAGCGAAAACCCGGCACTCGCTTCCCCAGCAAGTGTGGAATTGTATTTCCGCATCTGACGTCCGAAGAGTTGCTCGTTCCGATCGAAGAGCAATGAGATTTCGTCACTCGCTGTATAGGCGTAAATTACTCGAAATCCACAATTCATCAGACTCTCTGTTGTTTCCAGCATCAGGTCACGGAACCGCTCATCGAAGGGAGCCTCGAATTGACAAACTTCCTTCGTCAATCGTGTGAAACTGCGACCATCAAGTCGGGCGACCATGAACATCTCCGGCAAAACACAGTAGTCGGCGACGGATTCGAAGATTCGCATTTTCTGGTCAAGGTCATCAAACTTCATCGTACCAATCCTCAACGATAAACTGTCCATTCTCAAACCGAACGTAAAACAGCTTGTCGAAACCTTCTTCCCGGGCAGGTAGTTCCAGTTTCTTCGCTGTCGAATAAATCGCCACATCCGGGACGCGTTCTGCCAGAGTCCGGTTGCCGTTTCGACGAAGGCAGTCCTCGATCTTCGATTGAAAATAATATCCAAAGACCTGAAACCGAGCGGCTTTCGCCGCACTGACATAATTAACTCGCTCGGCTCGCGTCGCATTGGTATTGTCGATTACGAATCGCTGATCGGTAGCAAGACACACGTCAAGCAGTCGTTTTTCACGATTCCGGGTTTTCAGGAGATCAAGGCTGATCCTGACGTGGGTCGTGAAGAATCGCTCCTTGAAGAACGACGACTTTCCCGACCCCTGAACCCCAATCAATACGACCGCCTCCATCGGCCACCTCGTTGGTTCATTCTCTAAAATACGCAAGTGACAGTATGTACCGTTTCAAGGTTCACCCAAACCACTCAAAAAACGAGAAAACCGCTCGCGGGCCATTGTCTTAAAACTCGCCAGTCACCCCACCGTCAGAAATACGAGATAATTTGCGATAGGTATTAAAATCGACATTCTGGCTGATGAAGCGGACCGATCCGTCCCCCATAAGAAAATGACAACCGCCGGAATGCATACTGCCAAATCCCACTGTCTCAGGACGAGGTGTCGTCGAACTGAAACCAAAATTGATTGGGATCGATGCTTCGCCGAGTGCGGCCCCCTGGCCCCGCGGCCCGTTGTCGCCACCCGCTCCAACCCAAGTCGCATCGCCCATCGCGTCAATACGATTTGGTGTCGTATCAAAGGGAGTGTATCTTTCGCCAACGACAATGGCGTTACTGGCCCCATCCAGCATGTCGCGATAGCCAATCTTGCTGTTGGCACCAAACGTGCCACCGAAATTGTAGGAAGTACCGCCAACGTCACTGTTCAAAAATCCCTGCGCCGTGGTCATCGGGCTGATGTAGTTTCCTGTCGTAACGATGCACGGGTCCAAAACCCAGATCGCCCCACTCACCGATGCAGAACTGTCGCTGTTTCCCTGAGTGTAAACGGTGTTCCCATAACCTGATTTTGACGACGCTCCGCCCGTGAGAGGATTCCAGGCTGGGTCGGTTCCCGCAACGCCCACATAATTCGAACGACCGCAAGGATATGTGAGCAAGTTGTTGGGCGGAATTGTGTCCGACCCCACGTCCGAAGGGCACCGGAAAGCACGGATCACAGTCTGGACAGTTTGGGGAGTAACTGTCGAAGCCGTGGCAGAAGATAACCCGGTGTTGAAATTGGGGACCGTCGTAGAAGAAGCCAGAAGATTGTAAAGACTCGCCTGATCGAACTGTGGCAACATCATTGCCATCCAGCCCCAGCCCAGAAAGGCCGTTCGAGTTGAATTCATGTCCAGATATCCAGGCGGGAACGTCGTAGCCGTGATATCGTGGTAGTTTGCCAAAGCCAGACCCAACTGCTTCAGGTGGTTCTTGCACTGGGAACGTCGAGCGGCCTCACGCGCCTGTTGAACGGCAGGCAGCAATAAAGCAATTAAAACCGCAATGATGGCGATCACCACCAGCAATTCAATCAGCGTAAATGCTCGACGCACTGAAAACTTTCTCGACATCAACATTCTCCGCATAACATGCCGCGAATTCAAAGCGACACAATGACGTTAAAGGTAAAGTTATCCGGACCTGATTTAGACATCAACACCCCATCGCCATCCTCTCATGGACCGCCTTTCGGCGACGCACCTCTAAACCCAAGCCGCTGAACAACCAAAGACGAACGTCTGTACACATTACTCCAATGGGATTAGCGTCAAAGATAACGGCAAAACACCTTGCAAACCGTGATTGTTTTTGTGGCCGAGTGGCCGACGCATCGAGCTTCGGCCGCAAGGAGACATCGAGCGTTAACGGAAATAAAAAATCCTAAAACAAATCACGGCCCCTGAAGACGACCGAACAATCAATACTGGACAAGCGATATCGCGATCTAATGCAAAAAAGCCGAAGTTTAATCTTTTTTTAATAAAAAAGGCTTGTCTTCCGGCCGAACGGGATCTAAATTCCCAGCGCAAACTTGACGTGGAAAGATAATTTCCATGAATGCATTGTTTTTACCGGACAGAAATCCGCCTTGATTTTGGTTGAGTAAATGATTTCCTCGATAAATTGGAATTCGAGCTTGAGGTCGCCTGAAGATACTGCTGATTTGATTAGATCGACGCTGATTGGAATGGTCAGTGGTACGATTTTGTTACCAGTGCTTTTTGCGATTTGGCTTTGGCTGACTCTCGAGCGTGATCTCATCCACAGTTGCGATGAATACGGTACTCAAAAAAGAGATTTGGACAACTTGTTAGTTATGGGGCTTTTCTCCGCTTGGGTTACTGGAATCGTATTCGGGTATGCCATTTGGAATATCCCCGGGGCAATTATGGCAAATTTCGTGAATTGTGCCGTTGGTGGCTCACTACTCGGATTTTGGATGTACCTGCAACAAAAGTCCGCCAAATAGCTTTCACTTT
>JBAXBD010000766.1:0-3156 GCA_037142165.1 Schlesneria sp.
CCATGGTGCTTTGCAAGTTATGTAATTGAGAACTCCTCCCTTTTGCAGGTAAAGCAGATCAGATTATGCCGGGTTTTTTGTTGCATCAAGGTGCCGTCGTCCTGTGCAGCCACGTTGGCCAATGTACGCCGACGGTGGTCTTTCCTCGAGTGACGGTCAGCGGCCAACCGGTGGTCCAGCAACCGACGATCTATTCGATCGCTGGCTGTACGTTGCCTCCACCCGCCGGGGGACCGTGTGTCACCGGACAATGGATTACTGCGGCCACTCGTGTCCTGGTAGGCGGTATTCCTCCGTTGTTGTTTGACAGTTCGTCGATCTGTGCCCCGCCAGGGACCCCCATGCACCCGGTGACCACTCAAATGCGAGCCACGGCCCAGTAGTTAACCCTTTTTCACAGTGTCAGTATCAATTATGCCATCGCCGATCGATTCAGGACCGATTGCCGCCACTCGCCCGATCAATTTGGGATCGAGTTTGCAGATTACGGCTCAGGGTCGAATCGCCACATATCCGCAGGACGAATACGTGCGGAAACAGATCGAAATGATCCTGTTTACAAATCCTGGTGAACGTCCCAATCGGCCTACGTTCGGCAGCGGTCTGATGAATTTCGTTTTCGCGCCGAACAGCGTCGAATTGGCAGCCACCCTGCAAGTGAGCCTGCATGCCACGCTGGAGAAAGAACTTCGTAATCTCGCAAGTGTTGAAGACTTGGAAGTCACCAATGAAGACTCTCAATTGATCATCGTTGTGGCTTACATCGTGTTGTCAACCGGCAGTCGTCGCACCGACGTTTTTGAGCGGAGGTTCTGATCGTGGCTTCCGAGACTTCCAGATCATGCCGTCGAAGTCGACGAATGGAACGCGTGCGGTCCGTTAACGCAACCGGTGCGCGATGGAACGGCATCGATTCTGTTCAATGTGAGAAGGGGAAAGATACACTCACGTTGACTGTCGAATTGCTATGCCCGGCCGATCCTGCATCTGGGATTTTAGATGGATCTCAATGGAAGATTCGACCGACGGGGGCGAATAAGTTCCTCTCGAATCTCAAGTTCGTAATCACTCAATCCGACTCGACAGCCGAATTAACGATCACGGCGACAGTAATCCCAACTACGACCACGAAGACAAATGGAACTTTACCATTACCAGGTGAGTACGAGCTGTCCGTTTCCGGCGACCACATCGATCCGCAATATGATCGAATCACGTTTACAATTCAGCCAGATCCGCCAGGCAATCAGGAACCAGATACCCCATTCGATACGGATATCGACCCGAAGCCGCGTCCCACGTCGACCAGGCCGAAGACGAATAACATTCCTGACATTAATTACCTGGCTAAGGATTATCAGACCTTCCGTCGGCTGATTCTGGATCGTCTTGCATTCGTAATCCCTGACTGGCAGGCGCGTAATCCCTCGGACCTGGGGATTACACTGGTTGAGCTTCTGGCGTACGTCGGTGATTACCTTAGTTATTATCAGGACGCTGTCGCGACGGATGCCTATCTGAATACCTCCCGGCAACGGATTTCGGTCAGACGACATGCGCGTCTGGTGGATTATGAACTGTCCGAAGGCTCTAACGCCCGCACCTTTTTGTCGATCGAAGTGGCCAATTCAATCCGCATCGATCCAAAAAATGTCTTTTTTATCACCCGGCTCGAAGATCGTTCACTGGCTAGCAAGACGGTCCTGTTCCAAACTGACCTCGAAAACCTGTCTCCCACTCCAAAGTATGTCGGTTTCGAAGCAATCGACTTTCCCAAACGAAAGGCGGATCTTGAAGTCGCTGACATAAAAAATGCTCAGGGGTTTCTCGATTGGTTGGAGCAAGACGGTGCCTGGCTCTCGAGTCAAATGGATCAAATCGACCCGCTGTCATCGGATGATCAACTATTGACGCCTGAAGAGCAGCAGAAGAAACAACTGGCAAACGTTCTCGAGAAACTGAATCACGTCCTGAAACAAACCGATCTGCGGGAAATCGCACGAGGCACGGCCTCCGTTCCTTCATCGCTGATCGCGCAGGTCCAGTCTTCTTCCGAAGACGCAGATGCCGGGCGAAGTTTGTTAGACCTGCTGATTCCGCAGTTGATCTCAATCCGTAAACCGAACGCGCTCACTTTCGAGCCGGCACTCAATCAGATTCCGTTCTATACCTGGGACCAGGATGAATGCTGTCTTCCGATCGGCACAACGAAGGCAACCCTCATGGATGGGCCGATCAGCCAGTCGGCTCCTGTGGCCGATCCACCAACCTGGCTGGAACAAACACGCCTGCAGTCATTGCGTCGGGGATCAACCCTGATTTTCGAAGAGATCATCGGTCCAAGGACAGGCGTTCCTGAGGATGCCGATCCGGGCCATCGTCAGGCAGTCCGTATCACGCGGGTGACGACGAGTCAGGACCCCGTCACGGGCCAGCGACTGCTGGAAATTGAATGGGACCCCGAAGACGCCCTGGTCTTTCCGTTATGTTTGTCGGCTCGACTTGCCACCGGAAACATGCTCGTTCGCGGGGTCAGCGTCGCACGAGGTAACATTCTTCCCGTCGATCATGGCGTTCGAGTCGCAAAGCCGGAAATGAATTGCGTTCCATCTCAAACATCATCGAATGGTTCTTGTGATCAGACAGCATCCTCTTCCCGACAAGATTCGTCATGCAGCTCCAATACGGGAATCACCCCTTCCGTGACGGCGACAACGCCACCGAATTTCTTGAGGAAACCGAAACGTTTTGAATTTGATCTGGCAGAACCCGATCTGACCTTTGCAGTCCCTGTCGAAAATTGGGATCTGTCCGCCAAGGGATTGCTGAACCCCAGGGGACATCGCAGCCAGCCATCGATCGAAGTCTTTTCGTCTTCCGCAGCCCCTTTGCTTGATCCGGATCAATTCTCGTTGTCGACTTGTCGAACTGACAGCAACGGCGATGTACCGTCGATTCCGACCTGCCAGCCATTACTGGATTTTCAAAGTCAAGAGGCGCTGTTAAGCCGCTTGAATTCCATGGAACCGGAAGCGATTGCTCGACTGGAACGCTGGCCTAATCAAGTCCCGATTCCTCTTTCGGGTTGTGTCGCACTCGCCCAGTCGGACGATCCTGTTGGCGATAATGCCGAGGTCGCTAACGCACTCGATAAAC
>JBAXBD010000767.1:0-3151 GCA_037142165.1 Schlesneria sp.
AAGGACCTTCGGTCCGGGCTGCGGAAAAGCTGCTGACCCAGCTCTGCAAATTCTTCATCGATCGTGATTGCAGTATGGTCGAGATCAATCCTCTGGTCGTCACTGCGGAAGGGGATCTGGTCGTGGGGGATGCGAAGGTCACATTTGATGACAACGCGATGTTTCGACATCAGGACCTGTTGCCGCTGCGTGACCTCGCAGAAGAAGAGCCGATGGAAGTTCAGGCTCAAGCGTCAGGGCTCAGCTACGTGAAGCTTGACGGTAATATCGGCTGTCTCGTGAATGGTGCGGGTCTGGCGATGAGTACCATGGACATCATCAAGTACCACGGTGGTTTCCCGGCGAACTTCCTGGATGTCGGTGGTGGGGCAAACGTCGACCAGGTCACCGAAGCCTTCCGAATTATTCTGGCCGACCCCAACGTCAAGGCGGTCCTCGTCAACATTTTCGGCGGTATTATGAAGTGTGACACGATCGTGACGGCACTGTTAACCGCTTATGACAAGATCGGGATCAAGGTTCCGCTGGTTGTGCGGCTGGAAGGAACCAATGTTGATCTCGCTCGAAAAATGCTGGCCGAAAGTGGTAAGCCGATCATCGTCGGCACCGACTTAACCGATGCCGCGCAGAAAGCCGTGAAGTCGTTGGGAGCCTGACGGACCGCCGCCTGAAACGGGCGGATTTCAACAATCGATTTGCCAACAGATAAAAAAGCGACTTAACAGACCCAATACACGTTTTCATTATCCAAATAAGGCCGGCGATAAACACTATGAGCATTCTTGTCGATAAAAACACAAAAATCATTTGCCAGGGAATTACGGGAAAGTCTGGACTGTTTCATTCGCAACAGTGTCGGGCCTACGCCAAAGAACATCGGCCAGGCGAAGACGTCTTCGTCGGGGGATGCACTCCCGGTAAGGGGGGAACCGAAATCGATGGTTTTCCCGTCTTCAACACGGTGGAACAGGCGGTGCAAAAGACCGGAGCCAACTGCTCGCTGATCTTCGTTCCCCCTCCGTTTGCCGCAGACGCGATCCTTGAAGCGGCCGACGCCGGAATCGGCCTGATCGTTTGCATCACCGAAGGGATCCCCGTTCTGGATATGGCGCGAGTCAAACGCGCGATGGTCAAGAGCACCAGTCGTCTGATCGGTCCGAACTGTCCTGGAATCATTACGCCAGGCGTTGCGAAAATCGGAATTATGCCTGGATACATTCACAAGATCGGCTCTGTCGGCTTGATCAGCAAGAGCGGTACACTGACGTACGAAGCATCATGGCAATTGGGAAATATTGGCATGGGGCAGACGACGGCGGTCGGAATCGGTGGCGATCCGATTATCGGTACGACGTACATCGAATTGCTCGCCATGTTTGAAGCCGATCCGAAGACGGAATCGATCCTGATGATCGGGGAAATTGGTGGAAACGCCGAAATTCAGGCGGCAGAATATATCAAGTCGCATGTCACCAAGCCTGTGGCTGCGTTTATCGCGGGTGCGACAGCTCCACCGGGAAAACGAATGGGACACGCCGGTGCGATCATCTCGGGAGGGAGCGGGACCGCAGCGGAAAAGCAGGCGGCACTCGAAGCAGCCGGTGTTGTTGTCGCCCAAAGCCCGGCAGACATGGGGACTGCGGTGAAAAAGGCGATCGAAAAGAGGAAATGAATGTTACAATTGTAAAAGTCGTGATCAACGCCTTTTGCGGGAACAGGGTCACATGTCACAAAAACCAATCACTACCGGTCTCGGTCATCTGAACGTGGCTTGCGTCAGGTTTGTATCGGGTTTGTGTGGCTCGCTCGAACACGTCGCATGGGCTTCAGCCCGTGCAGCAGCGTGTATCATGTTGGTGTCGAGTTTGTGTGGCCCTGTTCAATCTGCTGACAAGGTTAAGATCGACGCCGCGATCTTAAAGGCAAAGCAATATCTTCTTCAAACCCGTTTTGGCGGAGGGAGCGGGGGAGGAGCAATTGCCGCCCTCGCTTATATGAAGTCTGGTGGCGATAAGCATTTGCCAGAGATCGACCAGCTCGTCGCAGAAATCTTGCGAAAGATCGAAAGCAATACAACTTATCGGCCAACTTCGAATCATAACTACGAAGCCAGTGTCGATCTGATGGTGCTCGAAGCCATCGACGCCGAAACGTATCGCCTCCAGATGGAAGCCATCGTTGGCTACCTGATTCATACGCAGCAACCGAATGGATCCTGGTTTTACGATCGACAGATTGAGCCCGATTGTGGTGATACCAGTATCACTCAATACGCCCTGATGGGACTTTGGGCAGCAGCCCGTGCTGGAATTGATGTTCCGACTGAAGTCTGGGAAAAAGCCGCTCGGTGGCATATCGACAAACAAAAAGACGAAGGGGGGTTCGTGTACCATCCGTTCGATCGGAAGTTGTACAACAATCCAGAACATCACAAGACAACCGACACGATGACCGCTGCCGGAACCAGCAGCCTGCTGATCATCCGCCGGATGTTATTCGACGACGCGGAACTTGCTCCTGATGTTCGGCCCGCCGAAGCGAAACGGCGGTTCGGAGTCCTGGAGCGATTTACCGACGAAAAGCAGGCGGTACAAAAAAGAACGGTGAAGACTCCCCCTTCAATGAAACCGGCCGTGATCGATAAGGCGCTGAAAGAAAGCACTCGCTGGATTGGCGCTCATTTTGGTGAAAAGAATCACAATCATGAACAATGGTTCGCATACCACCTTTATACGCTTGAACGCGTCGCAGCGCTGCTCGATGTCGTAAAAATAGGAACTCACGACTGGTACGAAGAAGGAGCCGACGAACTGTTGCTGCGGCAGGCGCAGGACGGAAGCTGGATCGACCACGGTGGTCAACAGGCTTCAACAGCGATGGCGCTGATGTTTCTTTCCAAAGCCACAACGACCATTGTTGCTCCCAAGAAACGAATCGCACTTGTCGGTGGTGGCCTGCAGGCCGGAGGACGCGGCTTACCTGACCAGCTCGGTGCCGTCGAAGTCAAAGTTGGCAACGTAGGGGCAAGAAAGATCGTAGGTCCCGTGGACAATCTCTTGATTGAGTTAGAGCGATCGTCTGACGCGAAAGTGGCTGATATCCAGGCGGCCGTCGTCGAGGCGGTGCAATTGGATCATCCCGAGGAATTAAT
>JBAXBD010000768.1:0-3145 GCA_037142165.1 Schlesneria sp.
ATGATAGTCCTTGCCGATGATCGACAGCTTTTTCAGATTGAATCCGCTCTTTTCGAGCTCTCGGATCGCTGCTTCGGCCTTCTCGTGTGTGTGAAATACCGCAACGGTAGTGGCGTTTGTGGACATGATGTGTGGTTCTCTCTTTTAGAATTCTGTTTCCAGGTGGATCGCGTCGATGCGCGTTGCGACGCTCGCGTCGTTCTTTTCTGTGGTCACTCGGATTTTCATACCCACCTTCAGGTGCTCGGCCTTGCAGGCCATTCCATCGACAGTCACGGCGGCGTCCGTGGCCATTGTTCGAGAATGCTCTTTTCCTTTGGCATCGGTCATCTCAAGTTTTGTGCCCATCAGGCTGACAAACTTGCCGTCGTGCGTATTGGCGAACATTTGATTCTTATCAAGTGCTTCGATATGCGTTGCGACTCTCTTATCACCGTTTAAAGTGGTGACACGAATTTTCATACCGGATTTCAAATCGGAGGCTTTACATTCGTTACCGTCGCAAGTGACTTTGGCTTCGAATGCCAACAGGTGCGTATGTTCTTTCCCCTTGTAACTCGTCATCTCCAATTTGTTGCCAGTAAGGCTGACAAATTTGCCGTCATGAGTGCTTTCGACCGTTTCATTGGCCCCTCGCACAGTTGAATGAGCGAGCATTGTCACAGCCACTGCGATCGTCACGCATGTCCGGTAAATCATTGCAAATGCTTTCTTGAAAGGAGCAAGGGAAGACAACTCATGTGCTGGCGAAAAACCAGCACATGAGTTTGTCGTCGTGGTCAGTCTGTGCTTGACCGTAGCACTGATCAGGCCTTTGCGAATTCAGCATGCTTTTTCAGTGATTCGACCTTGGTGGCCGTGTGCTTGTCTTCGGGCTTCGTCGTCACCCGGATCTTGTCACCTGGTTTCAAATCTTCCGTCTTGCATGTGGCACCGTCACAGGTCACCTTGGCATCCGGCGCCACGGTGTGGGAATGTGATTTGCCTTCTTCGCAAGTCGAATGGAGCTTGTTACCAGCAACGCTACTAACCTTACCTTCATGTGTGTTGGCACACGCTGCTGGCTTGGTAGAGCACTCGGCCGACATAGCCCCTTTTTTGTCTTCGGGCTTCTTGTTGTGATCCGTTGTATGCGTAGTCATAAAATGTGCCTTTCCAGGCGAATTTGCATGGACTCTTATACGGAAGCAACATGTTTCCGCTTTCCACCAACCCTGACGGGCCGGTAGAGCATCTGGTCCACGCTGCTTATTGCGTGCTGCTGGATTGAAAGTTCGATCCAGACTCCATTCGTTCGGCACGCGATCGAAACCCTTAAGGCGAGAATGCTGGCCAGAATGCACGATGCAACAGCTTCGGGTGTGGTATCGTGTCGCTCACGATTGAACGTATCGAACCACGAAATCCCTAGAGGGAGCGGGCTGGCAACGAGCTGTAGAAACCCGCGAATTCTCACATTATTTCGTTGAAGACGGCTTTAATGCGCTCAGGAAGTCATCCAGTTCCTTTTCGGCCTTCTCTTTGGCATAGCCATACCGTTGCTGAAGCAGGCCCGCGAGCTGGTCTCGCTTACCTGCAACGACCGTCAGGTCGCTGTCTGTCAGCTTGCCCCACTTTTCTTTGACTCGACCGGTCATTTGTTTCCAGTCGCCTTGAATTTGATCCCAATTCATGATCGTGTCTCCTTAAAAAGTTTCGATTACTTGATAACAGTGAGCTTCAATTCATTTCTGGCGTCGGCCCCGGTCGCAGGATGGCCCGTCAGTTTGATCGCAAATGTCCCCAGTGATGCGTCCTCTGCGCTGGTCCCCGTGATTTCTGTTTCCGCTTTTCCTTGCTTGATCACCGGAGCGGCTGGCTCAAGAGTCACACCGGTGGGCATTTCGCCGAATGACAATGCAACATCCTGGTTGAAGGTCTTATCTCGCTTGATGCCGATCGAGACCGATTTCGTTTCGCCTTGCTTGAGCGATGTCGATAGTCGAGGAGTGCTCAGCGTGAAGGTGTCTTTCGCGGAGATCGCGAGTTTGAAGTCAACCTTCGCATCGCCACCCTTTGCAGGGTGCCCTGTAACCTTGATCTTGAACTCCCCAAGAGCCGCTTCGTTCCCGGCGTGGAACACGATCTTCACATCGGTGTCACCATGCTTGATCACCGGGCTGGCAGGATCGATCGTGACTCCCTTGGGGACGTTTGCAAACGTCAGCGCCACATCTTCGTCGAAGTTTTTGGCTCGCTTGATTCCGATCGTCGATTCCGACTTTTCCCCCTGTTGCAGGGATGACGACATTACGGGCACGCTCAAATTGAACGTGTCATCGGCCTGTCCGATGACATGCTTTTTCGCACTCGTGTCAGTCGTTCCCGGTCCACCTGGTGTACCTTGCGAGCAGCCATTGAGAACCGCCAGCGTCATCATCGTTAAGCCTGTGAAAAGACGTTTCATCTGCCATCACCTTTTTGTGAAAGATTGTGATCAAGACGACTTCGCGATTTGCGAACCCGGCATTGATCTCATCGACCTTACTTTGCAGCGGGCTTTACACGCCTGCCGCGTCATTTACTGATCAAACCCACTGGTTCCTTGAATCGATCGCTTCAGCCTGTCGCCAGTCTGTACGGGAATCACGATTCGAGTCGTCGCCCAGCCGATCATCGTCAACTCGCGTTCGTTGAATTCGTTTTGCTTCAGCTGGACTTTTTCAGTCCATTGGTTCAACTTTTCTTGCATCTGATATGGATTCATGATCGTGGCTCCCTGTTAGAAAGAATTGCCCGTGCGAGCGATTCCGGAAGATGCGATTCGAAAGTGATGGCCGGTGTCTAATGCCTCGCTCGTGTTGGTCGTCTCCGACTGTTCGTCCATCGAGGGCGGTTCTCGAAGCGCCGCCCCGGCTGATTCGCCAGTGAGGTAGTCGACAATTCGCGGAACGGAACGAGAGGCGACGTCCTGGACCACACCCATCAACACCCCGAACGCAATATCTCTCAGTTGATTCCACGAGGAAGTTGATCGACCCGATTCATCGGCCGCAGTCACTGTTGCCACCGGTAGTACGACCGGTACTTCAGCGCCCGCAGCTTGACTATCGAGGACTAAAGGCAAAGCCGGAACGGTCTCTCGCAACTTTTCAGACTTCTTGCC
>JBAXBD010000769.1:0-3143 GCA_037142165.1 Schlesneria sp.
CCGCAGTCGCGGAAAGCATCATCCGGACTTCCATCGGCTCACTGCATAAAATGGATCGATTCCGTCTTGCCAATCGTCCGTTTCGAGAAACATCGAATGAAAAACAGAGATGAAACCCGGATTTCAGGTTGATCTTTGACCTGACCAACCGTCGCGGTTCAAGTCGGTCGACGATCCCGGAAATCGCTGATTGAAGTCTTCTCCCAACGTCCAGATCTCTGAAAACGACGGGATCAGTCCATTTTTTGAAAAGAAAAGTCAACCAGGATTTAACAGACATGAAACACACTTTCTTTTTTTCTTTTTCTCTAAAACGATCAGCGCAACGCAGTCGAGTTCAAAAACACTTATTAAGAATCCAAAGCGAATTCATGTAAATAACGTGTGCGACCGGGCCAATACTAGACAATTTTCAAAAATCTTCAGCGCGTTGAGTCATAGGACAGCGACTCGCAAATTAGACAGCGTCGCGCCGCTGCTCGCCTACGTTGACTGCCCTATGCTGCGCCACAGATTTTTTTCACACTCTTCTCGCTTCGATATTCAGAGTCACCCGGCGTCAGTACAATCCGTACGCGCTCAGTATTTCACTTTAGACGCCGGAAAACCTCCGGTGACAACTTCACTTCGATAACCAGGCAGGATTCGACATCCTTCATGAGCAACAACAATAGTGATCTGCCAGAGACTTCGTCTGAGCCCCACAAGGAAGTCGCGAGCCCTGCTCACAGTGACCAGACCCATCCCCATAGTATGTGGGTGCGAGTCCGCGAGGCGACCGGTACCGTTTACGGCGATATCGGAACTTCGGTCCTCTACACCGTGATGGAAATCACGCGAGAAACGATTCACCTCAAAAACCACCATCTGCCGGAAGAAGAGCTTTCTGCATTAATCCAGCGAGGTGGCGCCGACCTGCTCGCCCGCAATGACCTGCTTGGTGCCCTCAGCCTGATCTTCTGGGCCCTGATTTTCCTGACCGTCAAATACGATCTGCTCGTGATGCGAGCGGATGATCGGGGCGAAGGAGGCACATTCGCACTCTGGAGTCTGTTGCTGGGGTATACAGGTAAGATTGCTGGCGTCACCCTGCTCGGCTACCTCGTGGTCGCCGCTGCGGGATTACTCGCCGCCGATGGGATCATTACGCCCCCCATCAGTATGCTCGGCGCGTTTGAACCACTGGGAGAACTTCCCGCAATCATCATCACACTCTGCTGCCTGTTCGTCATGTTTAAAGCACAGTGGCGCGGCACAAGCCAGATCGGCGGTTTGTTCGGCTGGTTTATGCTTCTCATCTGGTTTCCCTGGATCGCGATCAAAGGTCTCCCCTGGATTTTCAAACACGTTGAAGTATTTGAAGCGGTCAATCCACTTCTCGGACTCCACTTCTTAATGAGTTTCCCCAGTGCCGGCGCGTTCGTCATTCTGGGGGTCGTTGTCCTCGCGATTACCGGAGGCGAAGCGAAGTTTGCTGATATCGGCCACTTTGCCATCTCAAGTCATGAGCATCAATCCGAAAGTGCAAGCCTGCCGGCAGAGTTGTCCGGTCGGCGTCCCGTCATGCTTGCCTGGCTGACATTCGTCATGCCCTGTCTGCTGCTGAACTATGCGGGACAGGTCGCATACATGCTCGAGAATGGGATTCCTCCGCGCGCCAACACATTCTATGCGCTGACCCCAAGAGTCGGAGTCGAAGCCGTCGACTTTGGCATCTTGATGATCGACCTGTTCATCTCGGCAATCGCGGCCTTCATCGCGTCCCAGGCACTAATCACTGGTCTGTTTTCCATTACCAAGCAAGCGATTGTTTTGGGTTTCATGCCTCGCTTCGACGTGAAATACACAAGTCACGAAGCGGAAGGTCAGGTCTATTTGCCAGCGATCAACTGGCTGATGTTCGCTGGTTGCGTCGCAGTGACGCTCTTATTTCGAAATGCAGGAAATCTGGCAGCCGCATACGGCATCGCTGTGACAGCGACGATGGGAATTACCACATTGATGTTCGGCTACGTGGCCCATTATCGTTGGCACTGGCCGGTCTGGTTAGCCACCGTGATTTGCACTCCGCTGATTGCCATCGACCTGTTATTTTTTGCCAGTAACTTGCTGAAGTTCACCAACGGCGGCTATTTCCCAGTTCTCATTGCGTTGATGCTGACAATCATCATGCTCACCTGGCAGTGGGGCCGCACGCAGATCAGCTCTGCTTTCTATCACTTCGGCGTGCGCGAAGGAAAGAAAATGGATTGGTTGATCGCGCTGCGAGATATGCTCGACGACATGCAGATTGCGATCCAGGAGAACCTGCCGTTAGCCAGACAACTCGTCCAGGGCCGCCGTCGTATTGTCGAAAGCGACCGTGCCGCAGTATTCCTCTGCTCCCGACCCATTCGTTCGCAAGACGACTATGTTCCCGTGGTGCTGCGAGTCTTTCTGAAAAAATACGGAGTACTTCCCTCATACGTCGTATTCATGCATGTGAAACAGATCTCCCGGCCCTACGCGAATCTGGCATCGCGTTACGAAGTGATACCGATTGGACACCATATCGCGTCCATCGTTGCCACCTACGGTTACCTGGAACAGCCGTCCGTTCGCGATGCCTTGCGCGAGCTGAAATTGGCTCATGCCATCGAAATCCCGGCGGATCGCTGGATTGTCGAAGTTGGTGAAGAAGAGATTATCGCGGGAAATGATTTGTCGCTCGCAGAACATCTTCGGCTGAGTCTGTTTCGAGGGATTTTGCGAATCTCATCCCCAGCCCATAAATGCCTGGGCCTGCTCTATGACGCTGCCGTTTCCAAAGAGGTCATTCCGGTCGTTTTCACGAAAGACTCAACAAAAGTCGCACTCCCGGAACTCGAAATCGACTCCCACCCGCACCCCTCACCTTTGGCTCCATAGCTACCGCTTTCCGCACTGGCTTGTGTTGTCCGAGGATCTCCCTTGTTGTGCGCGGGTCACCTGACCCCGCACCGACTGCCGACCGAAGGTCCCCTCGTAACCTCTATGTATTTTTTGTCACTCACAGCGATCAGCGACAATGTTATGGCGTGAAATCGAATTGGTTCTGACACGGCGGTGTCTTTTTTTGACACTTGCGAGCCGTAACTCGTGAGAATCGAGAGGAGACCTTAGGT
>JBAXBD010000770.1:0-3141 GCA_037142165.1 Schlesneria sp.
CCATTCCAGATTTCTGCTGACATCCCCTTGGAACCGGGGGAAAGCATGGTCAGGCTTGATGCCTGGAATACGAGTTCCGGTCGGCCGACGGACAAATTTGAGCCGGTCCAGAAAGTCGTTCCGATCACCCGGGAAATGCCCTCTTCGTTCCTGCACATTTCCGATCTGGCCGTCAGTGTCGGACCAGCAGAAGCCAGGGTTCCGGTGACGCCCACTGACCAGTACGTTTACCGGGCAAACAGTCCAAATGTCTGGATGACCGGCCTGATCAAATCAGACAAGGCCATCGGACAACTTCAATTGATCGTTGGCGATAAGCCAGAAGAATTACCCGGATTCAAACCCGGTACGCAACTCGAATATACTCTGGAAAAGAAGCTGACACTGCGACCGGGCCAACCCGAAAACGTCATCCTCAAAATCCGGGCAGGGGAGTCGGCTGAAGTCCGCGAACTGCAACTGGAATACGTCCCTCTGATTCCCTCGATTTCGTCGCTGAAAATCGAGCCTGGTGCGCCGCTGCGTCAATTGCCAGCGGATATTCCACGGGAACCATTCGTCTATTATTCAGGTTATGATAATCAGCGACTGACATTGAAAGCCTCGTTCGAAGGGAACCTTGACCAGAGCTTCACAGGCACATTAATCATCAATGATCGACCAGGCAGGCCGTTAACGATTCGTCCCGGTCAATCCGAATTCACGACCAGTCTTGAGCTGGCTGACGGAACTTCAATCGTCGAATTGCAACTGGATGTCCCGGGAGCATCACAAAAAAGCCAGCCGGTGAAAGTCGTTTTCCGACGGCCTCCGGTACTCGGCAAACCTCAGGCGGCGGATCAGGTACTCGCCGGTCAGAACTTTACGCTGATCTGCGATGCGGAATCCGAAATCCCCGTACGAAGTGCCGTCCTTGCGGTGGGCGAACAACGAAAGAAGCTGAAAGTCTTTCACGATCAGGACAATCCTGGACACTGGTCATTAAACTTCACCGGTGAATTGTCTCTGAACACGGGGAATCACCAGTTAAGCGTCATCGCGACCAACGATGATGGTCGTTCCATCGAGCCTGCCGTTCATATGGTGCATGTCGGCCAGATCGCATCTCCACCTGTGCTGGAATTACTCAGTGGCGAAACGATCGTCAGTGTTGATTCGATCGTCGAGATCGAATTCAAGGTGAAGTCAACCGCACCCGCAGAGGTCCGAATCGATGTCCAGTGCGATAATAGCAAGGTGGATCAAACCAGACCCATCCCCGAACACCCGGGCGATGATCAGCCGATGAAGACATCGGTCACGCTGGCCGAAGGGGTGAACACGGTCAGCATGAGGGCGTACAGCAAAAGTGGCATGAGCGAGAAACAGGTCCTCCGGATCTCGTACGTCGCTCCGCCGGTTGTAATCGATGTCGTCAAAATTGATGGCCAGAATCCGGATTTCAAACTCGACTGGAAAACAAACCAGAAGGAACTGCAGCTTCGCAACAGCGTCCCGAAAAGTATGATGCCGACGGAATTCCGAGTCTCGGCCAGAGAGTCGCTCAAGGACAAAGGGCCATTGTCCGCGGAGATCTGGGTCAATTCGTTCAAGCTTCCGACGGTTCCGGTTCAGATTGACTTGAAGAATCCAAAAGCAGCGACCTTCGCCGCGAATGTGCCCCTTAACCACCGCGAGAAAAATCTGATCCAGACGAAGATCATCGGAAAGGAAGGCCCGCAGCCGTCAGAGTTAGGTCATACGGGGTCGATGATCGTTGATTGCGAAAACCCGGTTCGTGGTCAGACCCTGTTCCTGCTGCTGCTGGGAACGGGGGATGGGAAACTACTGGAGCAAAAGGCCAGGCAATACTTGAACGCCACCCGGATGATTCAACCGGGTGTCTGGAAGTCCGAACATTTCTCGGAAATCTACATCTTGAACGCCATGAACGAAAACGTCCCCTACGTTCAAGGACAAATCAGCCTGCTTCACCGAAAAATGATGAGCAGACTGAAGGCGTTTCCGGAATCGGGCAGCAACACCATCGTCGCCGTTCTGTATGGGGGACAGATCAACCTGCGTCCCGATGAATTTCATTTTCAAACCGAAAAGTTGCCTCCCAATCGAACTGCAGAACTCAATGAAATGCTCTCAGGCAGATTATTGGAATCTCAGTTGAACAAAACCTTCGGAGCACACCTCTTGCTACTCGATCTCGAACAGAAATCGATCGCAACGGATTCCATCTGGTCCAAAGCTCCACACATCGGCGTGCTGATTGCAAACTGGAATAGTCTTGTGAGTCGCCCCGTTGAAAGTCGATTGGTTGGTGATCTTAAAGCGCAATATCCCAAACTCAGGGAACTAATCCTGATGATCGAACGAAAAAGGTCAGCCTTTTCGGGTCAGTTAGAAATGGTCGACCGGCTGCAGAACCATTACGACTTGCAGTTTGGCGCCGATGAATAATTCGCCGTGAATCAGTCCGCGCAGCAGGCCTCTCAACGCAACCCCACCACCCCGAGGCGGTGGTTAACGGGCCTTTGTCCTAGCCTCACTACGATTCACTGATACCATCCAACCGGAATCCGAAATCCAGTTTAAGAAAAAGACGGTAACCACGAATCTAACGAATCTCACAAATAAAATACTGCAGAGTACGGCGTTCGTTAACCTGTTCTTTTTAAGTCAGGTTCTCCTGCCGGTAGACCAACTCAGACGTTGTTGTTTCAGCCTCTTTTGCATTTATCTGTGTGCATCCGCGGTCATGTGTGGCAAACTCTTCGCGCCTTTGCTTTGGGCTAATTCACCACAAGTCATTACTAGCCGTTTTACTTCAGGATCACTGCAAATAACTTGTTAAGCGACAACCCTCGCTGGTCGGTGACGACGACGTCGACACGTAACGCCCTGCGGCGATCGAGACTGAGGTTGGTATTCAAAATCAGATTGCCGTTGGCGTCGATCGTTAAGTCCGCGTTATTCAATCTGTTCGATGGAAGCGAGTAGGTCCACGCGTTTCCGGTTCCGGCGTCCGTTGTCGTGAGCTGTCCGATGACAGTGCCGATACTTGAGCCTTTCGCGATACTATTGTTCGAAAGTTTGATGTTCGACCGACCAAGAATCGTGATCTGAAACGTTTGGGTGATCGACTGCTGA
>JBAXBD010000771.1:0-3138 GCA_037142165.1 Schlesneria sp.
CCGGTTCGGGGTCACACAACAGATCTGAAAACAACATGAACAGGCTACGATGGCGAATCATCGCTGCGATGCGGCGCAAATTGCTTGCGACATCCGTCTGGCCAGACGGTCGTGCCTTGGAGAGCAAGCCCAGCATACTGCCAAGCTGACTTCGTTTGCTTCGTGCTGGAAGACAGGCATGAAGTTTGTCTGAAAAAGTCATCAGTCCGACCGGGTCCTGCTGATGGATCATCAAATAACCAAGTGCCGCCGCGAGGCAGATACAATAGTCGAACTTGGAAAGCTCTTGTCGATATGTATAAGCCATGCTTTCTGACAGATCCATCAGTAAGTAACCCGAAATATTCGTTTCGGCCTGGTACTTTTTGACGTATAGCTTGTCGGTTTTGGCAAACACCAGCCAGTCGATATTTCTCGGATCGTCTCCCTGTGCATACCGCCGGTGTTCGCTGAACTCAACGCTGAAACCTTGAAACGGGCTGGAGTGCAATCCCGTCAGGAAGCCTTCAATGATAAATCGTGCGCGCAAGTCGAGCCGGGCGACATTTCTGATCACTGAAGGCTTCAAATACTGTTCAGCACCAGCCATCGCGAAAGTCTTTGCTTTTTCTGAAGGATATTGCTGACCGCACGTTGAACGTCGACCTTTTTCGAATTGCCGCAGATGTCGCCGCCGTCAATCATACGATAGCAGGTTCGCTGAGGCCGAAGGAAGCGATGTTACGGATTACGAAGTTGGGAATTGATTTCGTGTGACGAAACGTCAGCCGCTCTGTCAGTTAATTATCGTTTTGCCCGACGGGCAATCGTCGTCAGATCGGCAATCGCCGCCCTGTCGCCAGCTTTTTTGACCCGGTCACAAATTAATTCGATCGATTTGAATTCCGGGTCGACAACGTACAGGCAACTTGGATGAGCCAGGAAATCGAATACCGCTCGATGCTCAATTGCCCAATCCAGGGATTCCCGTATCGCCTGTAAAAACCATTCGAGCCGCCATTGCCCGGTTCGGAACGCTCCGATATCGCTGATCGGACTCATCGGGATCTCGATCAAACCGTCAGAGTAGACGAACGGTTGCGCACGCGCTTGAGCGGCGACGATTCCCTCCAGCACGGCCGCGGTCGGTTGCTGCATCGGCTCTGAATTCGGATGGGGTGGGTAAAGGCTACTCACCCAGTCAAAACCCAAATCCAAAAGCATGGATCGCACCTTGGGGTGCTCGCGCAGACCATTCGCAAATCCACCTGGCGTCCGAAATCCAACGGGACCAACCCCCAATCTGGACTGCATCGCTTTGCTGGTCATCTGAATATTTTCACGGATGGCTTCTTCGATCGATTGTCCTCGTAATAGCCAGGGGGCACGTTGAAAGCGAAACTGCAAATCGTTTGCGTTGGTTGCAGTCACATTCACATGGTCGTAGGTGTGGTTACCAATTGGATGTCCCGACCGTGCAATTTCTGCGATCCAATCAATGTCGGGTTGCTCAAATACGCGACCGACGGCGAAGAAGTGAAGTAGCCCTCCGGCCGCTTTGACTCGGCGTGCTGCTTCGACCGAGTATTTTTTTGTCTCTTCGTTCAGGTTCCCTTTTTCGAAGTTCCAGTGGGTTGTTTCTCTGGTCGGAAAGTTGGCGCTCATTTCGAGATCAAATGTAATCGCGACCAGACATTTATCGGATTCGGCAGCACGCAACGGGCCGTGATTCCATGGCAAGGTGGCCAATGCACCAAGGCTGCCTGTCGCGATACGTTTCAACCAGTCACGGCGATTCGATTGATTGAACTGGCCGATCTGCCGCAAGGAATCAGATGAAACACAAGATTCATCTTGTTCGTTTCGTTTCTTACGGAACGTCGTCATGGGTTCACACCTTTCATTTTTACCCATGATACCTGCGTAATCAGGTGGTTGAGAGCCGCAAATGAGATTGCCGCATTGACGGCAAATCGAGGCGATTTATTGGAGGGAAAAGTGGCCAGCGAGGCATCGCCCACCAGAAATACATTGAAGTCTTTCGACAGATTCTCGTAGCCAGCAGTGGTCCGGCAAAAGCACATGTCAGTCGCATAGCCAGTTAATAGTACGTGACGAATGCCGTTTGATTGAAGAAACGTTTTCAACGGCTCGTACCCTTCAGCGTCGTAAATGACGACATCATTCGGGTCCACATCGACATCAGTTGTGACGGGAATCGGCAACTTCCAGAATCCGTCGTTATTGAATTTCGGGCCGGCGTCCAGCCCCGGGAACTGGGCGAAATAGTCGATTACAGGTTTGTCCTTCGACAGCAAAAACTCTGCTGGGAGCGGTTCGCCGAGATACTTGAATGCGGCAAGTTTTGAATTCAGCTCACGAGCACCCTCACGGCGTTCCTGGTCCGTTGGCTTGTAGTTAAACGACCGATACAACTTGCGGCGGATCGGGTCGAGATCACCCGGCAGGCTGTACAGAATGTTTCCCACCTTTCCTCGCAGCGAATTGATGAAGGGTCTGACGATTTCGCGAGTATGACGCGCGGCAAGATGATTCTTTTCCGTGGTACAGAAGTCAGCGACCCCCGCAGGTTCGGGAGTATTCCAGCCTTGTCCATCGTCGATACCCCACGGATGGACCATAATGACGGCTGTTTCCGTAGCTTTCAGGCGGTTCGGGATTTCGATAATACCTCGGGCGTTGTACGAGAATCTCCATGCGCGGACATCCAAGTCGGCATCCGCATCGACGACGAGTGGTGGAGCCTCAAAGTGTGACTGCTCGATGATCGGCTCAAAAAACTCGGGAAAATCCGCCAGCAACTTTTGCGGTTGTTCAATACGATTGAGCCGGTTTGAATAGGGGCGCTTTGCAACGGTTTCCTGCGACAATGCCGGATGAACGAAACAAGACAAACATCCCGCAGCGATGACGATGAAACCATAACGCATCGGTTGGTCCTTTACTGTGACAACGCGACAAACACTTCTCTTTATTAGTATGGAATGTCACAATCCCGAGTTCAAAGCCGATGCGTTCGGCTTTCCGATCTGAATTGCTTCTTGCTCGAAAAATCACTGAGGTCAACCGATGCTTTTCCGATTCTTTTGTTTGACGATGTTGACTCTCTCAGCGTTACCTTTGACCTCCATTCATGCG
>JBAXBD010000772.1:0-3132 GCA_037142165.1 Schlesneria sp.
GGTTACCGCCATCAGGCCAAAGTGTGTTCCAAACCTGAGAAACCCCTGCAGGTCCGATCGCTCGCTGAGAGACCGAACGGTAGCGATCTCAAGGACGCGTCCGGGCAGCCCAGAGGTTCCCATATCCACTGTTTCAAGATTCGATTCTGCTTCGGAAGTCATCATAAATCCCCCTCCGAGATTGTTAATTTTGTAAATCGAAAACGACAAGAAACAAGCCGTAGCATGGGCTTTCGCCCGTGCGCCACAATATCGTGTGCGGACTAAAGCCAACACGACAAAAACGAACAAACCCTCCGAGACGGTCGATTGATGAAGCCGCAACGGTCAGCGAGCGGAACCCGGCATTGATGCTTGACCAGATTCGATTCACTCGCGGCCCGACCTTGCAGCGTAGTATCCTGTCCGTTGAGCAACAAGCGATTCTCTCTGATGTCCCTCTGATTCTTCGGTCAGCCGAAGTGCACGAAAAGCAGACATCGCGAGATTTTTCACGTCCTTGCTCGTTATGATCGCGGATTTCGGCGGATTCCAACGCATCCTCAAACTGGCCTGCTTCTGTCAAACCCTCATGATTTTTGAAACTTTTCGTGTCTCCCACAGGTAACGATTTCGGAAAGGCAAAACGTAGTGGACGACCGTGAACTCGCCGAACGTTGTTTGTCCGGTGACCAATCGGCCATCCGGCAATTCGTCGAGCGTTTTCAGGGGCTGGTTTTTTCGGTTTGTCTGCGGCAGTTGAGACATCGGGAAGATGCGGAGGACGTGGCACAACAGACACTTGTTCGAGCGGTTCGGCACTTGCGAAATTGGGATCGTCAACGCCCATTGAATCCGTGGGTGCTGACAATCGCCGTCAATCGTTGCCGGACGCATCAGTCAATGCGAAGTAACCAAGCCCGAAGCTTTGATCCCACGATTGATACTCCGGCACCTGACAGCCGGCTCGGCACGCTGGATCTTGGAGAAGAACTTCAATTGGCTTTAGGGAAAATTCGCGACGACTATCGAACGTGTTTTATTCTGTTTCATCAGCAGGAACTGAGCATTTCTGAAGTTGCCAGAATCATGAAATGCCCGGAAGGAACGGTCAAGACATGGCTACATCGCGCTCGCCGTGAATTGGCAGAATTGCTGATCGAACGCGGCGCTGTGACAAAGGACGGATATGAACTGCATCGAATTTGAAGCGGCTTTGGAACTTAGTATCGAAACGCGACAGCCACTTGAGTTTCTTTCTCTTGAGGAACTTGACGTTCTCAGTCGCGTCAAAGTTCCTCGGGTACATGGAGCGGAAGCTCCTGGGAAACCGCTTGTAGCGGCTCTCAAACACACTTTGGAATGCGAAAGTTGTCGAAGGGAATGGGAAATCCATTGCCAACTCGACACCGTTATCGACGCATGGCGTTCGGAGATCGGGATTCAGGCTTTGACCGGTCTTACTGACCAACAGATGAAGGCTTTCGCAGCCGGAATAGACCCGGCATCATTGCCTGCGGGCTTACGCGATTCGGTTCTTGCTGAATTGATTGACCCCGCATTAACACGTGGTCTTTCGCAGCCAGATGCCGGGACTCATCACGGTTTGCCGCGAACGGCCATTCACTCAAAATCAGAAGATTCCGATTCGCTACGTCGCTCGGGCATCCTTGCGGTTGCTTCCGTTGCCGCCTGTTTGGCACTCGCCGTGATCTTCGCGACAAATCAGGCCAGACGAAGTTCTTTCGACCTCGCAAGAGTTTCACCAGCTCCCGCCATTGAACAACCGATAACCGTCACTCCGTTAGATGTCTCACAAACTTTAACGGCAGTCTTTTCCGACATTCGTTCCGAATATCGTGAAATGGCCAGCGAAACAACTGCTGTCGCTCGTGACCTGGTAAATGTCTTCCCGCAGCACGTTTCAGTCCCTTTTCAGGCAACTCACGATGAACTCGAACTGCATCCGACATCCGGTGACGTCGTCCGCATCTGGCGTCCAATCAGCAGTCAGGTAGAAAGCGCTCTGGGGTTCCTCTGGCAGGCTGTCCCCAGTGAAGTCCCTGCGGGTTAGTTTCAATTCAGAAACCGCGGCGAGTCAGTCGGCATTGATGGCTGAATGATCCGAAAAGTCATGATCGAGGCGATGATCCATGTTCAAATATTTGCCGACTGCGTTGCTGTCTCTTTTTCTTGTTGTGTCTACCTGCATGACAAGCTCGTTTGCCGCGGGAACGCCCACGGCTGTCGATCTTGTCACTGCAGATGTCGCGTTTTGTCTTGAAGTCACCGGGTTGGAGGAAACCTGGACCCGGTTCGAGTCCGGGCCGTACATGGATCGCCTTCGCACATTCCCTCCGTTTCAGCGATTGCTGGAAAGCGGTGGCTTTCATCAATGGCAGGCGGTCGAAGAGCATGTCGCCCGACAGACGGGTAAAAAACTTTCATCACAGCTTCGAGCGCTCTTCGGCCGATCCCTGGTTCTTGCGGTTTACGTTCCGCGTGAAGGGAATCCACGTGGAATCCTGATCGGTGAGGCGATTGACGAAGCAGCCGTCGAAACCGCATTGGCGACTTGGAGCAAGCTGGACCCCAGCGCTGTCTTGTCCAAAAAGACGCACCATGGTCACGGTTACCTGCAACGAAAAAAGCAGGCACCTTCCACGGAGAGTGCGTTTATTGCGATCACCGATCGGTGGTTCGCAATTTCGGACAACGAATCCTTGATCCAGGACGTGATTGATCGATTCGTATCATTCACTTCAGAAACATCTCAGTCTTCGACAACCGATTCGCTGTTGGCGTCACCTCGATTCATTCAAAATCGACGACGATTGAAAACTGATGGTGCACTTTATTTGCATATTAATGCCAGACCGTGGGATCAAGGACTGGAAGAGACTTCTCAAAGTCCGAATGACCCTATCAACATTGCTGAAGTCTGGAAACGAGTGAACTCGGTCTCGGCCTGTTTGCGACTGGACCAGGGAATCGTGTGTGATGCCGTCGTTGACCTGGAAACAAGCCGACTTCCCGAAGAATGGACAAAGCTGGTTGCAACCGCTGCGGGACGTTCGTCATGGGTCGATCGGATTCCAGCAGAATCGCTGCTGGCAATCAGTGGTCGAATCGAATTGGCCCCCATTCTACGAC
>JBAXBD010000773.1:0-3123 GCA_037142165.1 Schlesneria sp.
AGGCAGCCGCCGCGTGATCGCGTGGTGTCCAATGGATCTTTGAACCAATTTCTGGCAGCGGGACTTCAACGCGTTTCGCGTACCTGTACACCAGCCAGGCGGCCATCCAGCAGATGCTCAGCGTCCAGGAAATCCAAAACCAATGGCCCGATTGCCAGAGCACCCACCCGCCCACGCCAGCCATGAGCGTCAATGGCAAAAGAACCAGAGTGACGACAGCAATAAATGGCCAGCGGGACATCGTAGTTCAGTCTACTTCTGAAGAATAAATACTTTACCAAACTTAGAAATGAGTGCCACTGCATCGGAGTCTTCGGAGAAGCAGTGGCACTCATTCCGTCGGTCAACGAGCACTGCTTGACCCAAGACGGTCAAGCAGTGCCACATCATTCAGAAGATTGATAAAGGACTCATCCTAATTCGCTTTCTGCGGATTTGGCCGAATTGGCGGAGGGCGCTTCCCATCCCCTTTGAGATCAGCCGGCCGATCATTACCCTTCTTCGGCCTTTGAACAAATCGAGGCGGTGGAGTGACTTCGAGCCGAACGAACAAGTCTTCAATCTGACGTCGATATTCAGGGATTTTCTGAAAATCGGTCCAGGAGTCGCCCCCTTTCGACTGAATCCATTTCCGATTGAGAGTTTCGTTAACCCTCTCACTCGGAAAACTCAAAATACGTTCGCGTTCTTCGGGCTTCAGATCTTTCAGGACCTGCAGCTTCTCGTCGTCGGTTGGAAAACGGACTGTGTCACGGGCCTGTTTCATAATTCCCTGCAACAGCATCCGGACGACCATGGTGCGTCTGGTACTATAATCCTGCTTGTTGATCTGTGGCACGAGGTCTTTACTGATTGCACCAATCATGTCCTGAAGTAGTTTTTCATTGGGCCATTCTCGATAGTCTCCCCCAAACGTTTGAACGCTGGCATGGATAATCGGCAGAAAATCGGAAAGGTGGGGGTCGCTGAATTCGGCCCGTGTTTTATCAGACGCAAGTCGGTCGACCAGTACCGCCGCAACCGCCCTGAGGTCTTTCAACCACAACGCATCCCGTTTGCTGAAGATCAAATTAAACTGCGGCGCAGGCTCGTCAGTGACGGGTCCACCGTGCGTTTCCGAGAGCGAATCAGGGGACTCAGTCGATTCTTCCTGCTCTTCCTTGAATCGACGAATCAGAGCCAGCTTCTGGGCCGGAACCAACTCTTTCTTTAACTCGTCCTGCTGCGTCGGAGTCAGTGTCTGCACCCAGAGACTGTAAGTCTGCATCAGCCTGGTAAGCGATCCGCCGGTGGATGCATCGTGCTTTAATTCTTGATGCAACTGACGGTAATGTTGTTTTTCCGCATCGTTCAGTTTTCGAAACTCTTCGATATTTCGATTGAGATGTCCTCGCTCAATCTCTGACATTTTCCGCAATTGATCAGTTCGCGCAGTGATTGTCTGCTGATCGACAGCCTGCAGACTTTGCGGCAAACAACCAAACACGGTCAGTACGAGTAGGATTGACGAGCGACATTCCATTTCTCATTTCTCCTGTGCGTCGTCAAACACGCTGGATTGTTTCAACAGATTCAAGAATTCGATCTCGCGAACGTCCTGGTATTTATCCAGATTCTCGATGACGGGGAGATCTCGCAACAGTTCGTCATCCGGGTTGGGAACCCAATGACGAGTGATTTGATATCCGAGCCAGCCGCTGAACCCCAGGCACAACAACCATCCACCGATCACCGCAGATCGTTTTAAATACGGATACCACCATTGATCTTCGAGGATAAACGGAGCCTCCATGACCTTGAGATTAGTCATGGTTTTGCTGGCAAAATCTTCCGACGCCTTGGCAGATGGAAGCACATCGAGCATTTCCCATGTTCGCGCCAAAGCTTCCACTTCATGACGAGCCACCTCACTGCGAGCGATAATGTGATCGATCTGCTGGACTTCTTCGTCGGGGAGTTCTCCGTCGAGATAAGCCACCAAATCTTCACGCTGATCGGCGTTAAGGCGGACAGTTTTTTCCATGATGTCTCTTGAAATGCGGCACTAAGCAAAAAGTCGACTCAGTTATTTTCCCATTTGCATATACGGTTCAAGCGCGGTTCTTAATGCATCTCGCGCACGTGACAGAATTGATTTGACGGCGGGCACGGTCATCTCCATCGTTTCCGCGATCTCCGAGTAACTCATCCCTTCAAACTTGTGCAGCAGTACGGTCAGCCGCTGCCGCTCATTCATCTGTTCGAGGGCCTTCTGAACGACGAGTTGCAATTCGTGTTTGTCGATTTGACGAGTTGGCATCAAGGCGGATTTGTCGGCCAGCACCTGGCTTTCGGGACGGACACCCGACATTGATGTCGATTCGCCAGCTGGAAGGGGAACTTCCTTTCGGCGAGCTTTGTTTCGATGCGAATTGATCGCAAGATTATTGGCAATCCGAAAAAGCCACGTTGAGAAACGAGCTGTTGGCTGATATCCATTGCGAGCCCGATAGATCCGCATGAAAACATCCTGCGCCAGATCTTCTGCCGCTTCCTGATTTTGTGTCATGTGGAAGAAAATTGTTGCCAGCCGGTCCTGGTATGTCTTGACCAGTTTTGTAAATGCTTCGTCGTCACCTTGCTTCACGCGCAACATCAGTTGCACTTCAGGATCGTGAAGAAATCCCGATTCGTCGACATTTACTGGGGGAGTCGTCGTCAGGGCCACGGTTTCAGGTCTCACGGCATTCGGATTTGCCGAATTGTAAAAGTTTAAACACGGCGACTTAAAAAAAGTTCCGTACGTCGATCATCAAATTCTCTGTTTCAAACATGATCATGTCGACTGAAGGCTTCCGAGGGAAGGGATCGGGATTGAAAACTGATCATTTACCCTGTTCCATAATCCAGTCGTTTCCTAATCTATAGGGTCTCATCGGAACTGAACTTTGGATGACACCTTATTTAGCCGTTTGGATGCATGATGCTCGACTTGCAATTTGTATGTGACAATTTGGATGCCGTTCGTGCGAACTGCCAGCACAGGCATGTTGCCGCCGACCTTGATCGCTTGCTCGAATTGCGTGAACTTCGCAGTCAACTGATTACCGCCATTGATAAAGACCGCCAACGCCAGAACGAAAT
>JBAXBD010000774.1:0-3112 GCA_037142165.1 Schlesneria sp.
GTGTATCAGTCCGTGATCTGGCTTCTGCAGATCGCGATCCGAAAATGACGCCCGACCCATCAACTGAAGAAGATAATCTTCTCCAAACACTGATCCCCGCTCGGGGGAAAGTGGATCGCCCGAAAAAAGAAGAAGACGTTCGCAATACGTCCCACGACACCTTCGTGGCTCATGATGGCACATCACTCTCGAAAGCGCTGGCTGACGCTGACGACGACAAGAGTTCGCCATGCGAGACGATTTCTATCGACGAATTCTTCCGAAAATGACTCAACTCGCGAAAATTCCAGAGCGATGAGACCTTCGCGACGACGCGTCACGTCGTGACAACGAAAGACGCGTCACGTCGTGACAACGAAAGACGCGTCACGTCGTGACAACGAAATTGAACAAGAAATGGTCTCTCACGCCAGCCGGGGAACGGGCACTTCGCAAGCCGTGGTGACAGTGAATGCTCTCGACGTGCCCTGACAGGTTGCGTCTAATGAGTAAACTTGAATTCCAGCCGCAACATGTCGTTCACATAGCGATCACCCAGTCCGATCATGTTGCTGATGCCGAATTCGAAGAGACCGAGATCCCCTTTGGGGCCGAACACGAATCGAGCACCGGGAATCACGTTGATGGCGAGGTCATTGTTTGCGTTGACAACCTGCCCAGGGAATATGGCGGTGTTTCCAACCGTTTTCTGACCACTCAAAAAGTCATAATTGACCATTTCGAGGTTGGGAATAATCGCAAAATGATCGGTCTCGTAAAGCACGTGACTGACACCAACTCCATACGTCAGGATATTGCTGGCGAACCCGGTGGTCGCAGCAATGGGGACCAGGAACTTCACCTCCCCGTGAATATATGTGTCAGGTCGAATTTCGTATCGGGCCAGAATCCCCGGTTCTAACGAGACGTGTCCGGCTCCCACACCCTTCGTGGTCGAACCGGTATTGATATAGGTGCGAAAGATCTGCGTGATCTGCCAGTTCTTGCCGTTGATCAATCGAGCCTTCGTGGCCACCTTCATGTCACCCATACCGCTTGTTGAACCATAGTCCGACTCAATAAAACGGACGGGAATCTCAGTCATCACCGAAAACGCGCTGCTTCCTGTTTCGTTGACGTAGATCATATCTTGAAAATTGATTTGATCCGGTGAAATGGCGGGGCCTTTGCCCGGCTTGCTCCAGAAGAATTCTGAACGATCAGGCGTGCGCAGCCCGAAACCTGAATCCCAACGCATCATGGTGTAATTTTGAGGTTGAGTCGGATCCATGATAAACGGCGCGAAGACCACCCGTTCGTGCCCGATGCCAGGCTCTCCACAACATGTGCCGGGAAAACCCAGGTGTCTGACCAGGGGACTCCAGTTTTCCACACCTTGACAACAATCTCGACAACCGCGATTCGGTGACAGGATTCTTTCGAAAAGAGGTTCGCAGCAATCGCAGCCCGGTTCCACAAGGGGCGACATTTCTGGAAGGGGTGACATTTCCGGGGTGATCGATACCCCCTGCTCTTCCATACTGAACAGTGGTTGTTCTGTGGCAGATAAAAAGGTCGTCTCAGCAGGTTCGGAATGACCCGGTCGAAGTTCACCGAAGTAATCTTCACTTTCGTCAGAGACGAGTCGCAAAGAAGCGTTTCGACCCTTTGCCGTTTTCGGCGAACCTTGGAAGCGGTCGTCGATCGAAGGCAATGGATCGTTCGTACGTTGAACATCGACCCGCGATATAAATCGAGGTCGAGACGTCTGGGACCGACTGCGATTCCGCGCCGAGGGGGCGTCGTTCTCGGCAAAACTCAACGAACTGGCAATGACGACCAGCGCCAATGCTCCAAAAATCGTCAGTTTCCGACGCCGAAGGGACATGCCAATTCCGTGAGCAAAACAGTCGCGGAGGCCATTGCCATCCTGTTTGCCTGATAATCTTGAGCTATCGGTTGTACCGGATATTTCGGTCAGATTAATCGCTTTGACGGCTCCAAACCGCCAAACCGGATTACATTACCCAAACCATCTATTCGCTACATTTTAAGAGAGCGAATCGACATGAGGACGAAAACGTCGTTCTCTGAAAAACGCTGAGCGTCGGCGAAAACAGGTTAAGAACCCGGTTTATCCATCAAAATGGCTTCAGCACGTATGTCGCCGCCGCTTCGGGAGAACCTTACAAATGGTAGTCTTGCGGCCGAATGCCCACGCGTTTGAAGAAACGAAAACAGACATTCGTCCCGAAAACATAGAAAAAACGTCTCCTCTTTGCCTCCGCGGTCGTCAGTTTCTGTCAGTAGAGAATGGAACCCCAACCCGTAGCATGGGCTTCAGCCGTTGCGACACAACATCGTGTGCGGGGTAAAGCCCACACGACAGCCGCTTCGTGTTTCAATGCTTTCCCTTTGATTCGTGATTGTCCCCCAAGGTTTTGGTTAAAGTCCATTGCAAGTCCGGATTTCCGTATGTCGGAACCCGACCGAGGAAGCCGAAGTTGACTTGAGCCGGACAGACATGTTAGCGTTCTTTGATGCGTTTAATTGCTAGCACCCACGTCCGAGACAACTTGCGACGGCGAAGTATGATCACTTCGTTCGCCCCCTTTCTTTACACGTGTCTTTGGATGATATCGGCACCGCTGACGGCTCGCGCTGACGATCGACCGGTCAGTTTTGTGAACGATGTGGTTCAGGTCATGACCAAAGCTGGCTGCAATGCGGGGGTCTGCCATGCCAAGGCCGGAAACGGCCAGAACGGATTTCAGCTTTCACTCCTGGGATTTGAACCGCGCGAGGATTTTGAGCACCTGGTCAAAGAGTCGCGTGGTCGACGGATGTTTTCGTCAGCTCCCGATCGCAGTCTGCTGCTCCTGAAAGCCTCCGGGCAACTTCCGCATGGGGGTGGAGTTCGAATTCCATCAAATTCCAAAAGCTATGAACTGCTGCGAGACTGGATTCGGCAAGGTGCGAACTTTGACACCGAAAACACCCCGAAATTTGTCTCGTTCGCTGTGACACCAGATCGTGGTTCCATTCAGCGTCATGCCGAACAACAGTTGAAGGTCATCGCACATTACTCAGATGGCTCCGAACGCGATGTCACCGAACTGGCCTTGTATGAATC
>JBAXBD010000775.1:0-3109 GCA_037142165.1 Schlesneria sp.
GATTGTTTGCGTTTCCCGACTATTCAAAACCGGGATGGCACCGACGGGAATTTGAAGCAGAACATTGAGTTTCTGACGAGTCGAAGTCGGGTTCGTGACGACGACCTGACATCCGTAAACGACCTGCCTCAAAAATTCATCGGTCACAAACTTGTCAACCTGCTCTCCCGCTTCAAGGCGAGTGCGGTCGCCGTAACGAAAGAAGTTCTGGCTGACGAGAACTTTGGTTGAGCCATCAGCAGCCGCTGACGGCTTGATTTCTTCGTGGAACACGACGAGTGGGCCGCCCGGTGTCAGCGTCATCTTCGGGCCGTCGAATGCGGTCTCGTGCTTGGGAGGTTCAAAGGGAAGATCAAGCACGGCCAGAGCCAGCAGCATTTCAGGGAAGTTGCGTGATGCTTCCGCCAGGTTGCGAGACAGAAACGGACCGGCGGGGTCGTGCTGAGCAAAATCCTTCCAGAATGCATTAACCGTCACCAGTCCCGCATGCTGCTGGTCGATCGTCAGGTGATGATAATTGTTTTCAGCCCACTCCATCGTCTGGTCGAGCTTGCGATAGAGCTGACGAATTTGAATGTTATCATGTGCGTCGTCGAAGTAGAGTGAATCGCTTTCTGACGGTGCGTCGTCATCCATCTTCTTTTCGGACTTGCTTTCTCCCTTGGGATCACCGTTTTTGTCTTTTCCCTTGGCAAGCACCGACAAACGTCGTAACTGGTTCTTTTTGACGGCATCGAGTTGATTTTCTGACTGAGTTGTTTCCGATAACTCCCGTTTCGATCGTTGTCCCCCGGATGCCTTTGCCATGTTCCGTCCCAACATTGTACTCATGGGGGCCGCGGCATTGGCTGCCAGTTCTTGAACGAGTGACTCAGACAAAAGCCCACGTTCACTCAGTCGATCGCCAGCGGCCTTGAATCCAAACTGATCAGACGTTTCCAGCGAGCTTCGTTTGACTGCGGTTTCAAATAATCGAATGAAATTCTCGGTGTCTGGTGGTAGTAACGCGTAAAGATCAGACACGTGTCGCGAGGCATGCGGTTGTTCATCCTTTAATCGCTGCGCAAGCAGTATCCGCTCAACGATATTCAGTTGCTGGTACTGCCAGGGTTGAAGGTACTCTGACAGGTTTTCTTCCAGCAGGAACCGATCGATAAACGTCAGATCCTTTTTATTGGTCAGGTACGGTTTAATGACCGTCTGGAAAAATTCGGGGTCTTTCTTGAACAGGAAAAACGAAAGTTCGTGGCTGGCATGTTTTGAATAGAGCGCCCGTTTTTCTTCCAGCTTCAGTTTGGGCCAGTTGAGGATGAACGAGAACTCATTCAGTTTGGGGTCCTGGCTGAGTGTGGCATACAGGCCGTAGACTCTCGACAAGCTGTCGAACGCTTCAAACTTCGATGTCGTGATGTCGTGCAACGTAAAAGTCTGGCCCACGGGAACGATGCTGATCTGTTTTTGTTGAGTGAAATGCCCTTTTGGATCAAGTCCACCACTCAATAGCCGCAGGTCCAGGAACTCCGTTTTGGGTTCAGGCAATGAAACGCTGCGATACGTCGTATTGACAGGATCCACCGCCACAACATGAATGTGCTGATGTGGACCGATCTCGTCCTTGCCGATTTTGACGACGCCTGCGTCGTCGGGAATAGAGTTCGCTAAAACGACCGAACCCTGTGCAAGAAAATCCAGATTCGCAAGATTTGTGGCGCCTGGGGTTCGTGATTCGAACATCGCCGCGTCGCTCCGCAATGAACTGCTCATCGGAGGGGCTCCGGCCGCACGAAAGTCATCTCCTCCCGCCGCCTGCTGTTCTCCGGTTTCCGTCGTGCGGACAGCCCACGGGTTTAACAGCAGAGACGGTCGTTCAAGTGTGTTGCCCGGAAATTTCATCGCGTACTTACGATCGATGATATAGCGGTATTCATCGCCGATGTTTCGTCCCGTCAGATAGACGGACTTTGCCGGTGTCTGCTGAAATACATACGGCTCAGTCCCGCGCACCCGGCTCAGTTTTTTGAACACGTCATATTCGGGCACATACCGACTGGCGAAGACATGAACGCGGGTAAATTTCGTTGCGTTCTTCAGCTTGATGCTCAAGCCATCATCGGCCGGCGTGATCGATTCGATCTGCAGCGGTGCCAGGCGAGGGAGTTCGAGTTGTCGCACGTTCCCTAAGAGGAATCCCGCCAGCTTGGGACCATCAGTGACCCGAATTCGCATCTGGGCACCGGTCGATTTGAGAAGCAGGTCGTAGTCCCCTGCCGGGAGCTTATTCAAAACGACGAGACCATCTTTCAAACTGAGGTGTTCAAAGCGATCAGCGACATAGACATCGTTGCGGACTTCAAGCAGTGATAACTCGTCTCGCGTCGGTTTCACAACGGCCCCAGCGGCTGGCAGCGCCGTCGAGCGGCTGAGAAACGGAACGACAATCGGATCGCCGACTTTGCCATGAACGGTCTGGAAATAGGTGTGTGAATCACCACGCAAATCCCAGGTTTGCTGCGTGTTCTCGGGCGTGGTTGCCGTGATCGAGACGATGTCGGTCAAACGCCCAAGTTCAATTCGTCCCGCCGCATTCGTTTTCAAGGTGACCTGAAAAACCTCGCGAAAATCACGATGCTTGAATGCCAACTGAACGGGTCGCGACGGCTTTGATTCACCCGTCTTTCCTTTCAGCTCAATGACATAGGCGTCACCAAATTTGGCAAGGTGTACGAACTCGATTTTTTCTGTCCGGTCGATTCCGTTCAGCGCGACGGAATCGCCTGCCGACAAATCGATCTTTCGTCCCCCTTCGCTCAATTTCTTTGCGCGGCCGGACAACGTGAATTGCAGCGATGCCAACCGGGATGGAACCTGAAATTCGTGAGTCGTCTCACGATCCTCGAACAACTTGAAGTCTGGCAACTCTTGTGACGAGGCAATTCCATCGAGATCTGTCGAGATGATCGTCAGCTTGACGTCATCAAGCAGCTTCAGCGAAACAGGGGTTCCGTTCGCGTTCAGCCCGGCGCGAACGATTAACTCGGCGGTTTTCTGTTTCAGCAATGATTCGCGATCAACATAGAAACCGGCCGTCAGGTTGAAAATTTCAGACTCT
>JBAXBD010000776.1:0-3068 GCA_037142165.1 Schlesneria sp.
GTGAAAGCCGAGGACTTTGAACCGCTGGTCCGACTTTCAGATATGAAGCATCGGTTTCTGATGCTCGCATTTGCAAACCGGTTGCGTGGAACGGTCAAGGCTGCGAGAAACCTGATTCAGTCAGGTCAGATCGGGAAGATTTACGGTTGTGAACTGCATATCGTTGCCGATCAAACGCGACTCAAGAATCCGACCTACCACAAATCGTGGTTTGCTGATCGTGCCCGCTCAGGGGGCGGACACCTGATGTGGCTGGGGATCCACTGGATCGACCTGGTGATGCACCTCACTGATTCACAGATTGTCGAGGTCGCAGGGTTCGCAGGTATCGTCGGCGGGCAACCGCTGAAAATCGAAGACTCGGCCGCGATGTCGTTGCGGTTTGATAATGGCAGCTTCGGCACAATGACCAGCGGATACTACCTCGATCGTGGCTATCACTCGCACATTAAGGTTTGGGGATCGGACGGTTGGCTGCAACTGGAACCACACGGCGGTGAACCTTTGCAGTGGTACAGCACGAAAGAGACGCCCGCCCAGATCCGAAAGTACGAAGGACCGGCGGATGACACCAGCTATACGCCACTCGTCCAAGCCTGTGTCAAAGCAAGCGCTGATTCCACTTCGCCGCCGGTCACCAGTGGCCAAAGCCTGCACGCGTTGAAAACGGTTTTTGCGTGTTACCGCGCAGCGGAGACCGGTCAATCGCAGCGAGTGGGATGATGCGGCGATCTGTTATTTATCAGCCATGATTGTTTTTAAGTTCGGATTTGATGAAAGCGGGTGTGCCGGAGCTGGCTCATGGAAAACCCGCGAATTGATTGGAACTGCTTCCAGGGATAGTCCCAATGACAAATTGCTACTGCTTCAACAATCTTCACGTTCTGGCCTTGTTCGTCATTGTTACGGGGGTAGCCACCCTTTCGAATGGAGCCGAAGATCTTGAAGAACTTGGGCCACCCGTTGATGTCAGTTTTACCGCAAAGCTCGACGGCACCGAGCAGCACTATGTCATTCGCCTTCCAAAACACTTTGATGTCAATCAACCGCACAGTCTGTTGATCGCTTTGCATGGTCATGGCTCGGACCGTTGGCAGTTCATCAATGACGCTCGTGACGAATGTCGCGCAGCGCGCGACGCAGCGGCAAAATATCAGTTGATTTACGTGTCACCCGACTATCGCGCAAAGACCTCCTGGATGGGGCCAGCCGCTGAGAAAGACATGTTGCAGATTCTGGATGATCTTCACCAGCGGTTTCGGATTGAAAACGTAATCCTTTGCGGTGGTTCTATGGGGGGGACATCAGCCCTCGCATTTGCCGCGATCCATCCGGAAGTGATCGACGCAGTTGTTTCGATGAATGGAACGGCGAACCTGATCGAGTACGCAGGTTTCACGGAAGCCATCGCGGCGGCGTATGGCGGAACCAGGCTCGAGCAGCCGGAGGTTTACCGTACGCGATCGGCCGAATTGTTTCCTGAACGACTGACGATGCCAATCGGGCTGACAACGGGTGGACGCGACGTTCTCGTTCCCCCAGAGAGTACGTTGCGACTGGTGGAACTGCTGAAAAAACGCGGATCACCGGTCCATTCGATTCATCGTCCCGAAGGGGGACACGACACCACTTATTCCGACGCGATGGCCGCCCTGAAATTTGCCATCGAAAAGTCCCTGCAGAACAATCTGCCGTCGAAACCTCTACTCTCCTTTGATGAGTCGCCAAAAACTATAGTTTGCCTTGGAGACAGCGTCACGGGAGTTTATTACCACACGGGGGGACAGCGAGCGTATCCCGAATTGCTCGAATTGGGGTTACGACAGTTGTTTCCAAATGCAGGCGTTAAGGTCATTAATGCAGGGATCAGCGGCCAGACGACGGTGGAAGGCCTGGCGCGACTTGAGCGAGATATACTCGGTAAGAAACCAGATCTGGTCACGATCAGCTTTGGCTTAAACGACGTCACGCTTGTCGCTCCCGAGAAATTTCGAGAGAACCTGGAAACGTTGGTCAATCGCTGCCGAGCACGAAATTGTCAGGTTGTACTTTGCACACCGAACGCCGTGATCGACACGCCGAGCCGTCCGATTCAAAAGCTGGTTTCATATTGTGAGATCATCCGGTCAGTCGGTCGCGACCTGTCAGTCCCGGTCTGCGATCAATATCGGGCAGGAGAACGTCTTCGCAGCCGTGCTCCCAGGACCTGGCGGCTGACGATGAGCGACGAAATTCATCCCAATCTGGATGGACATAAGCGTATGGCAGAAGAACTTTGCCTGACCATTGCTGGCAAGTCCTTATCGCTGGATGGTATCGAACCACCCCGCCCGGTATTGGCTCATGTCAAAGCATTGCTGCAGAAACAGCATACGGTCAAAGTTCTTGCCATGTCACCGTATCATTCAATGGTCGAAGTGGCATTGAAAAGTTTGAACCCAAACGTAATCGTTGAGGTAACACCCTGGTCCGTTCAGGGAAAATCGATTGTCGCGTTAGAGAACGAAGCCAAGGCGATGGTACGAACTCTTAAACCCGATCTGGTTGTGATTGCGGTTCCCGGAGACGTCGCCGCTGAAACGGATGAGCAGTTCGTCCACAGCTACTCATGGGTCATGAACTGGTCACTGAGTTTCGGGCATCAAGAATGGGACTGCGTTGTTGCTGATCCCTCTGTTGCCGGATCCAATAAAATTAGTAAGCACGATGAGCTTTGCCGCAGACTGGTACGAGCTCAAGGTCTGGAATTGATCTCGCGACCATCAGAGGACACCAGGGCTCCATGGGAATTGCTGAAGGATTGGTTTGCCAGGTAATCGAATGACCAGTCTGAAAAATAAAACTCGGGCCTGATCGCAGCGGAATTCATCGCTCTCGTTAAGATTCGGCTTCCAGCTCGGCCATGACAGATTCGGGAATATTGAAGTTTGCCGTGCAGCTTTGAACGTCGTCGTGATCTTCAAGAATTTCCATGAGCTTGAGGACCGCACGAGCAGCATCGAGATCAAGGTCAACAGTGTTAGTTGCGATTCGCATGACTTCCGCAGTTTCAATCGGAATGTTTGCGG
>JBAXBD010000777.1:0-3065 GCA_037142165.1 Schlesneria sp.
ACCTCTCGCTCAATGGTCTGGTCCGCCTCCCGCACGATGTTGCCCTGGCATTAGCGCCAATCAAACGTCCACTGTCACTAAACGGCCTCGACCAACTTACGCTCGACGAGGCAGATGATCTCGCGCGGTTCCAGTGTGGTCTGGAATTAAACGGTGTCACCACGCTATCTGCCGAGATTGCAGGAAAGTTGGCAGCGCATCAACATCACCTGGACCTCGATGGACTCGCAACGCTGAGTGAGGAATCGGCAGCTGCCCTCGGGCGACATGTCGGAAATCACATTACACTCGATGGACTGAAGACCATTTCTCAAGCCGCCGCTGCGGGGCTCTCGCAATACCTGGGCGAATATTTAAGCCTGAATGGCCTCACTGTTTTGACTGCCGAGGCCGCTACGGCGCTTGGGCAACGTCGCATTGGCGATCTCAGTCTCGACGGGTTGGTGGAACTCTCACCCGAAGTGGCGCGGGGGCTGGCCGGGCATCAGGGAAGGCGGCTATCGCTCAACAACGTGACTGCGCTCTCCAACGAAGCGGCGGAGGCATTGTCACAACATCGAGGTCAATACCTGGATCTGAATGGCCTGACGATGATCAACAACGCTGCTGCGGCAGCGCTGGGACAATACCGTGGGCGAGGGTTGTGCATCCAGGGAATCCATATGCTGTCCGAAAAAGCAGCCGAGGGGCTGATGTCCTATCGGGGATTCTTGTTCGTCCCCTACCTGACGACGCTGAACGAAAAATCTGCGGCCTTGCTGGCTCAGCAGGACGACGGTCAGTTGTTTGCCGACGAAGTGACCTCACTCACGCCTACGGTGGCCGCAGAACTGGTGAAATGTCGGGCTCAGAGTCTCAAACTGGCTGGACTGACCGAACTCTCACCCGAGGTCGCGACCGTTTTAGCCCGGCATGCGGGGGACTATCTCAGTCTCGACAGTGTGCGGAGCTTGTCGGACATCACGGCAATGGCTTTGTCGCAATACCGTGGTCATCTGTCGTTGGGTAGCGCTGATCATCTCTCAATGGCAGCGATCGAGGCCTTGGCGCAACATCACGGAGGCCTGCGTCTGGGGATCGTTGTACTGGATGACCAGGCAGCCGAAGTGTTGGGCAAGTCACTGGACGATCTCTACCTGGATCGTGTGACAACGATTTCCCCAAAAGCCGCAAACTCGCTCGGCCGACTGCGGCACTACCTGAATCTCGATGGCTTAACGACCATCAGCGAAGGCGCTGCCAAAGGGCTCAGTCAGCATGAAGGAAATAAATTATCTCTCGACGGACTCACGACCATCTCCGAGGAGGCGGCGACACATCTGGTACACCACAAAGGGAGCGTGAGTTTGTACGGCCTGAAAACGTTGAGCAAACCCGCGCTCACCACTCTGAAACAGAACCCGGACTTGTTTCTGCCGGATGAGTTGGAGAATCCCGATCCGTGCGATCCACCTTGAACTCGTCCTGAAGCATCGGCCTGGGGACACTGCACATTCGCATTATCCTGAAGTTGAAACGAGTCGGCGACCAAGTCTTGATTTGATCACCATTCGCCGCAACCCAGTCATTTTTTATGGCTTACAGTCCAGATTCGGCCACGCTGGCAGTCGTTTTTGATCGATGGACAGTGTCCGCATTGTATTGTCCGCGCGAGCCTTGCCATCGATGGCCCCCTCCAACCAAACACACGACTTTACGATAATGAATCGTCAATTCGTCTCCATTGCGAGCGTGAGTCGTTACAGGCTGTGTCCCAGGGTTGCCCTCGTCTTCGCACGACGGAATATTCCGTTTTGTCTGACGCACACAATGCTTGCTTCGCATCTGCCGGGAAAGTAACCTTTTGATGCAATTCAACGCGAACACTTGTAGCACAACCAGGGAAAGGATGATCACATGATGATTCGTATTGTATTCCTCATTGTCACAATTCTGATTACTGACTCTAGTTTAATCGCTCAACAAACACTGAGTTCGGTTCAAAAATCTAAGAGTCGTCAAAAGCGGTTTTCCCAAAAGGTCGTGTCCAAAGACGGGAACCCCGTTCAGTTGACTCGCCCCATCCTCCAGGATCAGACGACTCCTTTGTCATTTGATCTCGAAGGATACGATGCCGAAACGTCTCCATCAGAAGCTCAACTTGCCTCCCTTTTGGGACGTATGAGAGAACTTGAGAACGTCGTCGTGCGAGCGGCCAGACTTGATGACCCAAACCCACTACCAATCGATGAGGTCACCTCACGGCTGAACGCCGAACTAACTGCGGCACCACAACAACTCAAACGAGATCTGTCCAACCTGTTGATCGCAGGATTGGCTGAAGCAAAACGGGACGGAAAATCTGGAAATCAAACTCACACTGATGTGACGCGCGTCTGGTCATTTCGTCGAATTCAGAAAACTGAGAACTGGGGACCTTGGATCGAGACGAGCCCGAACCGGGTTCTGTTGATTCCCGTTTTAAACCTTCTCAACAAAACTGAGCTGACAGCGAAAACCGTTCCTGATTTTCCGGTGGTCGATCCCGTTCCAACCGACATCCGTCCAGAGAGCTCGGACAACTGTCCGCATGGATTTGATCGTCTGAATCTTCATACGCACGGTCTGAACGTGTCGCCAAATTGGCCGGCGGATAACATCTTCAGAGAGATCTACCCTGGCCAGTTGAAGTTTTACATATATCAAATCCCCGCAGATCAACCAGCAGGCACATACTTCTACCATCCACATCGACACGGCTCGGTTGCCACACAGGTGGCAGGCGGCATGGCCGGCGCGCTCATCGTAAGAGACACCTCAAAAGGGCTTGATGAATTCGGTCACCTGAATGGCTGGGGCCGTAATCATGAAAAAATACTTTTGATTCAGCAACTGTCAACTTACGCACAGAAAGGAACCCCCGACGTACGCTTCACTCGTCCGGACTTCTTCGCGTTAAAAGACGCAGACATTGACAATGCATCTCTTAGCGATCGCCCTGCAGTTCAGTCGATTGCCCTGCGAATGAAAGGGCAGTTGCCCAAAAATGGCCAAGTGCCGCCAGACGAAACTCCAATCGTGAAGAA
>JBAXBD010000778.1:0-3064 GCA_037142165.1 Schlesneria sp.
GAAATCCTGACGGGCCTGAACAAGCCGGAACAATTCATCCTGGCCGTGGTCTTACTTGATCCTCAGGGCGAAGAGGTGCGATACGTTCGCAATCCATTCGACCAGGAACCGGACTTCAAGGCAACGAGTGTCAATTATGACCTTGTCAGATTACTGGCGCTGGCGAAGGAGCCAGCATGAGCAACGGACCGAAGAAGGGAACGAAGAAGAGCCTCGTACAGCAAGTCACAGCGAGTCCCCCGTCCGAGGCCGACTTCGATGTCGTCATCCGGCTGATCGACGCGGCACGGACACGCGCTGTTGCAGCCGTCAACACGACGCTGATCGAGCTGTATTGGAGCATTGGTGAATATATCAGCGGCAAGATTGCAACGGCGGCTTGGGGCGAAGGGGTCGTCGATCAACTCGCGGCCCACATTGCCCGTACGCATCCCAACCTGCTCGGCTTTACTCGCCGTAACCTGTTTCGTATGAGGCAGTTTTATGAGACATACCAGGGAGACGAAAAAGTGTCACCGCTGGTGACACAATTACCCTGGACACATCACATGCTCATCTTGAGCAAGACGAAACGTCATGAGGAACGCGAATTCTACCTTCGCATGGCAACGTCACAAAAGTGGTCGAAACGCGAACTGGAACGACAGCTTAACGGGGCACTTTTCGAGCGTGTGGTATTGTCACCGACAAAACTCTCACCACCGCTGAGAGAAATTCACCCTGACGCCGCAACGGTCTTCAAAGACAGCTATCTCGTCGAGTTTCTCGATCTTGCACCCGAACACACCGAAGCCGATCTGCAACAAGGCTTGGTCGAGCAACTCAAAAAGTTTTTGATCGAGCTTGGCCGTGACTTCTGCTATGTTGGCAGCCAGTACCCAATCCAGGTCGGTGGGCGGGACTTCGCCCTCGATTTGCTCTTTTTCAACCGCGCACTCAATTGTCTGGTCGCGATTGAACTCAAAGTCGTTGAGTTCGAGCCGGAACACCTGGGCAAGCTTCAGTTCTATCTGGAAGCTCTCGACCGGGACGTGAAAAAGCCGCATGAACAGCCCTCCATCGGCGTACTTCTTTGTGCGACGAAGAATCACGAAGTCGTCGAATACGCATTGAGCCGATCGATGTCACCTGCACTCGTTGCGGAATACCAAACACAAATGCCCGATAAGCAGTTGATGCAAGCCAAGCTCCACGAGTTCTACGAACTGGCACAGGCAGCTTTACCTGCTGTTAAAAAAAAGAAGGTCGCCCAAAAGGGCAGCAAACATAAACGATGACTGAAGCGTATTCTCCACCCACAAATAGAAATTCTGAGCCGCAAATATGACGCCGGACGAACAAATGCACGGAGGGATTGAACTCGTTCAAAAGATGGAGGTAAATGATATCGGGTATCGACCGGAAATACTTCGTCACGGGAGCCAGCACGAAGAGTCAGGCTGAGACAGGAGATGACTTCAAATTCTGTCATACTTAAAGTCATACGTCGGATCAGGGCCACATATAAATGACTACGAAGCCGGACCCATTCAAACAAAAGATTCACGACATTCAGCGCCAGATCGGCGACTTCATCGCCGGTGAGGGGAACGAACGGCTCAAGAAACTGTGGTTGGAATGGAATGAGCGATTCAATTGGCTGAGGGCTCAGAGTACCGAGCGACCCGAAGTCGAAATCTCGTTGATCGGGGGCACCGGTGCGGGAAAGAGCACGTTGCTCAATGCGATTATCGGCGCACGCGTTCTCCCCGTGAGCAACATGCGGGCGTGTACGGCCGCAATCTCTGAAGTCGCATATGCGGATGGCCCGTTCCGTGGGCGCGTCGAATTCATCAGTCGCGAATCCTGGAATCGCGAAGTCGACCTGCTTCGCGCTGACTTTCGGGACGCGAAGTTACCTCACGATCGAGAAGAGACCAATGAGCCACCGCACGCGATTTCGAGATCCGCCATTGATAAACTACGGGCGGTTTACCAAGTCGAAGGTGATATTGAAAACTTCGATCCGTTTCATCTCGTCGAGCCAAAGGAAATTACACAGGCGCTAGACTCGGGAGTGATCGAGATCGAATACTCCAGCCTCGATGAATTTCGACGCGAGATCGCTGTTTTTCTCGACTCGAAACATCGGTTCTGGCCGATCGTCAAAATAGTTTCTGTGCGAGGCCCGTTTCCGGCATTGAGCGACGGCGCTAAGCTCGTCGACCTGCCCGGACTCAACGATCCTAACGAAGCCAGAGAAGCAGTCACTCAGAATTATCTGAAAACGTGCCGCTTTGTCTGGATCGTCTTTAACATCAAGCGTGCTCTCACGAAAGATATGATCAACTTGATGCAGTCGGATGACTTCCTCCGCCAGATCGTCATGGATGGAAGGGCCGACGCGTTGACATTTGTGGGGACGGCTTCAGATGACGTCGATACGGAATCGGGCATTGAAGAGTTTGAACTCGGTGAGAATGCGACAGCAGCAGAAGTCATCGCTGCGCGTAATCACGCTGTTCGGAAAGTTGTGCTGGATCAACTTGATGAATTGGCATTGCGCCTCGCACGGATCGCCAGGGAGTCACCCGAAACCGGCTCCCGCCTGGCAGCCAAGCTCAAAAATTCAAAAATCCTGACGGTCTCGGCACGCGAGTTCCTTCGCATGGAAGGGCTCGCGAGGACAAATCCCGCAGGACTGGCACATGTCGACGAAACAGAGGTTCCGGCACTGAAGCAGCACATGCGGGAAATATGCCAGTCCTACGGAATCAACTCTTATATTTCCTCGCTCGATCGACATCTCAATTCCTTGATCGGTGAAATCGAACGAGAAATCCAAGGCCAGCTGATCGCATTGCGAAACCAAGCTGAAGTCAGTGGACGTCAGCAAAAGGAAATTGAGGCGGCCGTGCAGGCCGCCCGAGCCTTTCTCGATCGAGATCTGGAAGATTCTCGAGAGCGACTAATTCAAGACCTTGAGGCAAGTCAGTCGCTGCTGGCAGAGCGAATCAGACGCGCCGTTGACCGAGCACACGTCGAACTGGAAGAAACGTTTAAGCAATGGGGGCGGATTCACCAC
>JBAXBD010000779.1:0-3060 GCA_037142165.1 Schlesneria sp.
GGAGTATCTTGATCCATCGGGATGATACTTAAAAACCGCAATCACTGCGGGCTACGAGGGGCTTAGTTATTCCCTGTAACCAATTCGGAAAATGACACTCGAAGTCTTTGCCGTTTTTGGCCGAGCGATTTCTGTCCCTTTTTGATGATTCGGAAATTTTTTCTCCGCCTGCCGGAAGGCGAGGAGTCTCACCTGGCAACGTCGCCTGTTTTCGCAAGTTAGTGAAGGGTAGGTAGCGCGTATGATGGGTGATTCGATATCCGATTCGAACGGGAAATACTAGAATTAATCAAAATTGAGATTGTTTGCCAAACGTAATCAAAATGGACATTCCGTGCGAGCGCCAAATCGAAAACGTCCGCAACCGCGAAAGATCGAACGGCCTCCAGAGGAAATCGATTTAAGTGCCTTGGCAAGTCGAGCTACTTATGTTGGGAGTCCCGAACACAAACGTGCGCCGTCGTTTGCAGGTCAGCCTCGACCGCGTGCTGACGCAACCATATGCGATCCGGGTCTCCAATTGGAGCAGATCCAGAAATGGCTTCGGCGGGCCTTTGAGTTAGGATGTTTGGGTAGCCTTTGGGAAGGCGACTTTCCTCGTTATGTCTGGAGTAAAATTGGCGACGTTGTCTACGAAGCACGTCTCGTAAACAGTGAGCTTGGGCAGTATAAAGGATACCAACTTAATTCGGACGAATGGCCAGATTTGATCGAGGATTTTAGGTGGGACGCCACAGCTCGTGAATAATACGAACGATTTCCGATTGAATTTTGATTGGCAGGATCCGGGCGGAGCCAAGGGGAAGGAACTGCGCGCCACTTGGGCGTCACTTTCAATTGTGATTGACGACCAGCCGGCGACTGAGATTTTAGATCGAAAGACCAAAACTGTTCGAGATTCTGTCTTTCTCCCCTTATTTCCTCTCGCTGAATGGATCGCGAACAATTGGTGGTTTCTGCAAGTAGAAGCGGACGGTCCAAATCAATCAACCGGCAATTCATTCGATCGCAGGCACAATTTGCGATGGGCTCGCGAAGGCTTCGTACTACCGTCATTGAGGTTTATAACACTCGGACAACATATTACGGCGCAGTGGCAACCCCTGGAGATTTTCGATGCAGGGATTCGATTTCTTGCTGGCGGCAGCGCATTGATTCCGGCGGGACTTTTTAACGAAAGACTTCGAGAGTTTGTCAACTCCGTGATCGCACGACTCGATCAAATGAATGTGACAGAAACGACGCTTCACGAACAGTGGGCTGCTGTTGAGAACGCGGATGTGGACGAGCGAAAGTTTTGCTGCGCAGCGGCTCGCATGGGAGAAGACCCATACGCAATCGGTGAGGAACTTCAAGCAAAGATTCTGAACGCGGGCAGAATGATTCGAAACGATCTTCTTGACGATTTTTTGTCACTGGCAAACATCGATCGATTTGACATTGAGGCGTCAGCCTTGAAGGTTGCGTCGGAATCCATTTATACAAATTCGGATCATATCGACGCGCTAGCAACATTGAGAAAGCATGCGCCTTCACTCGAGACATTTGAAAGGCCATGGGAAACTGGTTATTGGTTTGCCGATCGACTTCGAAAACTTCTCGGTGGCAGTCATTGGAAATCACAAAACCTCGATCAACTTGCGGGACACTTGGGAATTGACCATCTGGACCGTTGTCTGTTGCCGCAGAACGACGATTGTAATTTCCTCGATGCTCTGACGGGATCTAATCAGCAGAACGTTCCCAAGTTCATCATCCAAAAAAACGGTGCCGAATCGAAGCAGTTTGCATTTTGTCGAGCGATGTTCGAACATTTGATTGCACCTTCAGGGAGGTTTGCCGCCGTATCACAACTACGGACTGAGCAACAGCAGATGAATCGAGCGTTCGCGGCGGAGTTTCTAGCCCCGCACTTGAGCCTGAAGAATGATATTTCGGCTGGGACGGTGGGAGATGAAGAAATTTCGGATTTGGCTGCTGACTATGGTGTATCACCGTTAGTAATCCGGCATCAGATCGAGAATCATCATCTCGCTCGTGTTTTAATTTGACTTGAAACAACGGCTGTTACCGACTGCCGAACTCTTCCATCGTACCGGCTGTTTTCGTGTCATCTTACGCCCAGGTAGGCGGAATTCGCCGATTTTCCGTCACTTGGAAGAAGTTTTTGCCCTGGATTCCACAAACTGAAGCAAGGTCGTATTGCTGATCGGTTCAGCCGCCATTAAACATGGCGAACACAGCGTCACTTCATGGAGTCAACGACGGTCATCCGATTGAACTGAAACCAAGGGTAAGACGAATGCGACGCCGACAATTTGGTTATGTTTCGGAAGTCCTTGAATATCGCCTTGTTCCGACTTCAATTGTCGCTATTCAGCAGTCCGCTGCGATCGCGCCTGTGGAGCCGCCGCTACTGAACCAGATCCCTCACGTTTTTGGGACGGTATCAGGAACATATCGCTCTTCGAGTTTTTTTGGCATTGATGCTGGCGTAACGAATACATTTCAGGGCTATGGTCATCTGCCATTGCTCGGCCAGGTTCAGTTTCAGGGGACGCTCCAAGGCCCGGGCAATATTGCGTTTGGCCAGGCGAACGGCGAAATCACCCTTTCGAACAGTTTGGGAAGTCTCACGCTGGAGCTTGTTGGCCCCATTCAAAAAAGCTTTGCACAACTTCCACAAGACTTTCAGTTTTCTGTCGTCAGTGGTACGGGAGCTTTCACAAGTATTCAGATGACTGGAACAATCCACCTGGTCGAAAACTCGAATAATCAGACATTTTCTGCGACGTTTCTTTCCGTAAAGATCAACGACTCGTCTGCTCTTAATGGTCCAGGGGCCGGAAATTTCACTTCGAATTCAGCGACGTACCAACTGACGGACGGAACTGCCTCGTTGGAGATCATGGGGCAAGTGAATGTTTCGGGGACCATCAAAGGAATCGGGTTCGCGACGATCGGACGTGCGACCGGAAAGTTGACTCTGACGAATTCACAAGGGAGCGTCACGCTGAGTTTGACGAGTCCCGTCCGTCATGGGTTTGTCCCGTTACCGAC
>JBAXBD010000780.1:0-3045 GCA_037142165.1 Schlesneria sp.
ACATTAACCCGTTTGGCTTGGTCAGGTCTTTGCGAATTCGACCAATGAAAACCAGATCGCTGCCGGTCGACGTATGTGGCATCGGATAGCCGCCATGAGTCTCCTCATCCACCACGCGAAGACCTGGAAATGCCTGGAACAACCGTTTCGCTTCTTCCACGGGGATCGGTCGCTCGGTTTCTACAAGGACCGTTTCGCTGTGGCAGTTGGCGACGGGAATCCGAACACACGTTGCCGAAACCTGAATTGATTCGTCTCCAAGAATCTTACGAGTCTCGTAGACCATCTTCATCTCTTCGCTCGTGTATCCCTGTTCTTTAAAACCACCAATCTGCGGGATGGCATTAAATGCGATCGGCGACTTGAACGCCTTCTGTTCATATGACGTCCCGGCAAGGTTCGCACGAGTCCCTTCAATCAGGTCTTCCGTCCCCTGAAGGCCGGCTCCACTGACTGCTTGATACGTGCTGACGATCACGCGCTTCACTTTTCCAGCATCGTGAAGGGGCTTCAGTGCCATGACCATCTGTGTCGTCGAACAATTCGGGCTCGAAATAATTCCTTTCGCATTCAGCGCATCCTGCGGATTGATCTCCGGAATAACCAGCGCCACACTAGGATCCATACGAAAGTAGCCGGATTCGTCGATGACCTTGCATCCGGCTTGCACAGCGTACGGCAGAAATTCGGCCGCGACTTCGTCGGGAGTACTGGCAATGACCACATCAACCCCCTTGAAGGCTGCTGGTTCCAATAACTCGACCGTGTATTCCTGACCCTTGAATTTCAATTTGGAACCGGCGCTTCGTGACGACGCAAGAAACCGATACGTCTTTGCGAGCATCGGTCGCTCTTCAAGAAGCTGCAACATGATACGACCAACCGCTCCGGTCGCACCTACCATCGCCATCGTTCCAAACACAGTGATTTTTCCTCGTACTCGCCGCCAACATTCTGTTTTGAGAGGCACCAGCCGCTCAACCTGCGCCGGAGTCTTCCGACGCAGAGAATGATACCCGCTAGGTTTACAAACCCGCAATCATTCACAAAACTCTTCGTTTTTCTGTATCAAGTTGTAAGGCTGGTAGGGTTTGTATCGGCATTACGGTCACGACGGATCTCAGATGAGGGGCGACATCATGCCGCGGTCAACAGGGTTGCCTCCCGGTCCTAAGGGCTCGTTGTTCGGAGGATGTCTCAGCCAATTCGGTGCAGGACGACTCGATTTCCTCCTCAAAGTCGCGCTGGAATATGGCGAAATTTCGAGTTTCCGGCTGGGACCCCGACGTTTTTTCTTGATTACGAACCCCGATCTGATCGAACAAGTTCTGGTAACGGACGCCAGGCACTACATCAAACACATCGGAGCGCGAGCGTACAAGCCTGTTCTCGGCAACGGCCTGGTCACAAGCGAAGGCGATTTCTGGCTGCGACAAAGGCGACTCAGCCAACCCGCATTCCTCAAACAGCGAGTCCAGTCGTATGCGCCCGTGATGGCCGATCTGACAGATCACATGCTCGAAAAATGGAAACCAGGGTCGCTGGTTGATATTCACGACGAATTCAGCGGGCTGACCAGCGCGATCGCGCTCAAAACCTTGTTCGATCTTGATGACTCCGGTGATCGCACGCGGTTCACGGAAACGTTACGACTGGCGTTCGATCTGATGAGTCTCCGGTTCCGTCATGTAGTCAAGTTGCCATTGTGGATTTCCATTGGTTCCAATCGAACGCTGAACCGGTCGGTCAAGGAACTTTATCGTGTCGTCGATGGTTTCATTGCAGCAGGACGAGCCAGAACCCAACCAGGCAACGATCTGCTGTCCCGCCTGATCGCCGCTCAAGACGAGGACGGAACGCGAATGTCAGACCGGCAATTGCGTGATGAAATGATGACGCTTTATCTCGCCGGCCACGAAACGACCGCCCTGACGCTCTCGTGGAGTTGGTATCTCATCTCGAAGCATCCTCAGGTTGAAGAAAAGCTTGTCACAGAATGGAATCGGGTTCTGGGAGGCCGTACTCCGTCTGCTGATGATCTTACCAAGTTGCCGTACACCGACGCTGTGATTACCGAAGCGATGCGAATCTATCCACCAGTCTATCTACTAGGCCGCGAGGCAACGCAGGAACTGGAACTGGGGGGGTATCGAGTCAAGAAAGGCTGCACTATCTTCATGAGCCAGTGGGTCAACCACCGTGATCCAAGCTACTTTCCCAACCCCGAACAGTTTCTTCCCGAGCGATGGGAAGATGGACTCGCCAAACGGATTCCCAAATATGCCTATTATCCGTTCGGCGGTGGTGCAAGAGCCTGCATCGGGAATACATTCGCTCTGATGGAAGCCGCGATCATTCTCGCCGCAGTAGGGCAGAAGTACTCTTTCACCACCGAGCCAAATGCTCGGATCGAGTTGAATCCTCAGATCACGCTGGTGCCAAAGTGTGGTATTCCCTCGACACTGAAAATTCGAAATTAAAGACTGAGACACGTTAATATGTCCGTACCCGACCCGTCAGACCGTATCATCCGACTTGAAATGACCGTGGCCCACCTGGAACACGAATTGGAACAGATGCATTCTGTATTGCTGGCGGTTCAAGCCGAACTGAAGACGACACGCGATCAGGTGTCAAAGCTCGAACGCCGTCTGGTTCTTGCGACCGAAATTGACGAACAGCGGGAACCCATCGACGAACGGCCGCCCCACTATTAAAGTTTGAAATAACGATCGTGAAAATCCATTTGGAAACTTAAGGGTTCAAAAGTTGTCACACGACTCTCTCGAAGTCTTGCTTCATCGCTGGCAATCAGGCGAATGGGATGTTGCTCAGCTCGAAAGCGTTCTTCGAAAAACGTTCGAAGCAACGAAGATCACGCCTGAAGTGCAGATCGACATTGATCGCGAGCGTCGGTGTGGATATCCCGAAGTTGTGTATGGACCGGGCAAATCGCCCGAAGCTATTCGCGATGTCTTTCGTGTCCAGCAGGCGGCCGGACAGAACTCGCTGGCAACGCGCGTCACTGCGGATCAGGCCCAATTC
>JBAXBD010000781.1:0-3041 GCA_037142165.1 Schlesneria sp.
TTGCGCCGAAAGATCGAACACGGCGCCGCCCGACCTCGTTACCTCAAGACTGAGGCTGGGGTTGGCTATCGTCTGATGGACGAGTAAGCGCTCAATCACAATTCCGCCGTACAAACCACAAATGAAACACGTTTGTTTCTATTTCGCCAGAGACGAATGAAAATGAAATCACACGTCAATTCTATCACACGGCGCGACGCCTTACTAAGGGGGATGCTGGGATTGGCGGCAGCGAGTCAGCTTGGATCGGCGGCCGACGAACCGCCGGGCGTGATCACCGCCGAATCGCTCAAGCAGATCCTGCAGAAAGCCAGGGGCTTTCTGGTTGATTTGATGGACAATGATCTTGAATTGTTGCTTGAGTACCACGGTGCCAAGGTGTACTGGATCTTCCACGATAATTACCTCGCGGCGAAAGTGCTCAATGAAAGTCATCCGCAAACGGCGAAGCAGATTCGAGCGGCGATGAAACGGGAGGGTGTCGAATACTCAGGTAAGATCGAGCTTTTGTTTGGTGAATTGAAGCAGCCATTACCGTTTCGACAGTTTCAATTGAAGGATGTCCGACGAATCGGTGACAAGGTCATTCGGACAGAAGTTGTACTCAGCGATGTGGTTGTCGGATGGCAAAGTTATGCCGATTTTCTGCTGATGGCCTGCCTTGCCGAAAAGGATCCGAAATCGGCCTGGCAAGCTTGGGACCTGGCATTAAAGATGTGGGACGGGAAAGGTTTTGTCGACGAGGCGACGAAACAGTTGAAAAGTTACTCAACGTACAAGTTGGCTCTGGCCTTGCTTGCCGCGTACTGGGTCCCGAAAGCCGAAGTTCCTGACGGTCTGGTGCACCGACTGTCGTCGTTACAAGATCCGAGCGGAGGCTGGATCACCGACTACGACGCGTCAGGAAAGAAAATCGGTCTGGCCAACGTGGAAACGACTTGCCTCTCGATTCTCGGCCTGGAAGGGGTCAAAGGAACTCTCGAACCGCTACGTTGAAATCCATGGAACGATCAGGAAGCAAGCGCTGATGCGAACATGTGTTACTCCGCGCCGAGCCAATGCGGACTTTTTTGTTTAACCCGCAGCCAGCGGCGCGGGCGAATCGGCGTTCAGCCGATTTCTTCGAGCGTTGCCGAGTAAGACGTTTACGCAAAAAACCAAACGAGAAATGACGCCTCGGATGACATCAGTGCCGCCGCTGCGTCCTCGCTTCTCTGCGAGGCGCGGTTAAACGATGACGGATCGCCCCCTACTTCTTCCCGATTCGATACAAGTGCGTCTGGCTTCGCAGCAAGAGAGACTCGTCCAATACAACTGGTGACGCCATCAATTGACCATCCAGTTGATTGACAGCCACTTCTTCGTATTCCAGTCCGGGTTTCAAGACGGTTGTCTTTCCTTCCTGGCTTAAGAAATACAATTTGCCGTCTGCGTACAGTGGCGATGAAGAATACTTTCCCGAAATCCGTCTGGTCCAGATTTGATCGCCACTGAGCGCATTGACACATGTCACGACTCCTTGATCCGAAACATAATAAAGCTGGTCATTCACCAGCACGGGGGAGGGCATCGCGGGAATCTGCTTTGTCACTTTGAATTTCACGTGAGTTTGCGACACATCCCCCTGACCATCCAGGCCAATCGCCCAAAGTTGTGGCGACATGAACCCGGTACAGATGTAGGCCATTCCATGTCCCACGACAGGACGAGGAACATTGGAAAACCCGTCGCCATAACGCACCTTCCAGATCTCATAACCATCGCGCGGATCGTATGCGACAACCCATTGAGCACCGGGAATGATCACCTGATCGCGTCCATTGACCGTCACCTGCAACGGCGTGCTGAACGACTTGTGCATTTCATCGATGTCACCCGAAAGGGGAGGGCGTTTCGACTTCCAGACTTGCTCGCCCGTCAGCTTGTTCAGTGCAATCACATACTGTTGCTCGGTGCCATCACAGGGAACGATAAAAAGATCACCGGTAACAATCGGTGAACTGCCGGGGCCGACGGAGTGCTTTGACGGAAGCTGTTTCTTCCAGACGATGGTGTTTGAAACGGTATCAACGCAGGCCGTTCCCAATTCTCCGAAATGGCAGTACAGCAGATTGCCATCCAGGACGGGTGATGGTGACGCGAAGCTGTTGAGCGAATGAATCGGATCAAGTTCGGTCAGCTTAAAAAGTTCGATATCTTGTTTGATTTCGCCGGTGACGGCATCAAAGCCGATCGCTCGCAGGTCGACGGAGGATAAGAGACTCATCTCTTTGGCCAACGGATTCTTCGCCAGCTTCTTTTCACGAGCTTCGGCTAATTCTTTTTCGCTCATCGGAAACTCGACGGCGGTCGTCAGCCAGATCGTCGATCCGGCGAAGACGGGTGACGACCAGCCTCGCCCCGGAATCTTCGTTTTCCAGACGAGGTTTTCGGTTTCACTCCAAGTCGTGGGAAGATTCTTGGCATCGATGTGTCCTTGCCCGGTCGGGCCGCGGAATTGACGCCATTCGTTTGCGGAGGTTGCCTCCGTGAAAGACACACAGACGACTGCGATCAATGTGAACCAGAATCTCATAGGAAAGCCCTTACGAATCGAAGTTCGATTCTGTTTTGCTGAAAACACGCAGGACACATTTCGGAAACGAGCCGATTTCACCCCTGCGTACGCAACATACGATAGGTGGCAAAGCAAAAAAAGAAAGGCAACCAGACAACTCAAACCGAGATGAGTTCGGTCATTGGCAGGACGGTCAGGATTCTTGTTTCCGACTTCCCGTTACTGTCTACGTCGGTATGTTCTGGGGTCGGGTGTTCAAATTTCAAAATTGGCCGATGGGATCAAACTTGCCAAAATATTTGCCTGGTCGGCCAATTTTGAAATTTGAACGCCCGCCCCCCTCTTCGATTGGTAGTGCAGGCGGACGTCTTCCCGCTGTCGCGCCGTTTGCAACGGCTCGATGGATTTTTCCCGCGGGGAATTCCCCTGCCAATCCAACGAAACCCCACTGCCCCTGTGGCAGTGGTTAACGGGCCTTTGCACC
>JBAXBD010000782.1:0-3008 GCA_037142165.1 Schlesneria sp.
GAATGTTGAAGGGAGATCCGTTTTGTGTGCTGCACGTCAGTCACGCGAAGGTGCCGGTGACCGAGGTGCCCGAGCATCATCATGAGACGATCATTAATCTGGAAAATACCGATTTTTCTTTCGCAGGAGGCCCGGCTCCCGCCGCCGGAGACTCTTACGCCTTCCTCAAGCCGCCGCACCTGAAAGACGAAATTGGTCGGCTGGCGGATTATCGAGTGCAGAAAGCCATCGGGCGTGGCGGGATGGGTATTGTCTTTCGGGCGGAAGACATGCGTCTGGACCGGGTCGTGGCACTCAAAGTCATGCACCCCCACTTTGCGGCAGACAACATTATCCGTGAGCGATTTGTGCGCGAGGCCAAAGCAATGGCCTCCATCAAGAGCGAACATGTCGTGACGGTCTGGGAAACCGGTGTTGCGCAGGGCGTACCCTTTCTGGCGATGGAATTTCTCGAAGGGGACACGCTTGATGATTACCACAAAAAAGTCGGTCATTTGACGGTTGAGCAAGTTGTGCGGATCGGCCGTGAGACCGCTCACGGGCTGGCTGCCGCTCATTCACGTGGCCTTATTCACCGAGACATCAAGCCAAGCAATCTCTGGCTGGAAGCGCCGTCTGGTCGAGTCAAGATTCTGGACTTTGGACTGGCCCGTGCGACGGCGGGATCGCGGGAGATCAGCCAGGCAGGGACAATTCTCGGCACACCCGCCTTCATGGCTCCTTAGCAAGCTCGCGGCGAAACGGTCGATTACCACGCAGACCTGTTCAGTCTGGGCTGCGTCCTGTATTTCCTGTGTACGAATGAGCTTCCCTATAAGGGAACTGATGTGATGAGCACGCTCATGGCATTGGCCACTCACGATCCGCAGCCGCCGCAGGCGATCTCGGCGAAGATTCCCGCAGCTTTGTCTGACCTGATCATGCAGTTATTGCGGAAGGATCCAGGCCAGCGGCCGAACTCAAGTCAAGCGGTGACCCAGGCTCTTGCAGCCATCGAACAAGAGCTGGGCGATTCCAATCGCGAAGTTGCAACAACGTTCCAGCAATGACGAGGGACACGAAGTCGTTTCAGCCATGGCAGAATCTGTCGGGACTCGTCGTTTTCGTCAGACGCCGACCGACCGCTGAAGCGATGGGCTGTTTGTCGAGCTTCTCAAGTGGACGAAGAATCAGGCTCGAATTTGTTGCAGATGGGTGATATTTCGAGCACACGGCATTCGTTGCGTCGTCGTTTCGCGTCGGAAACAACTTTGCTTCGAGCAAACGAAAATCGGATGCGATCAAAAAGCCGAATCTCATTTGCACCTTCCAAACGTGAAGAAAGCATTTCGGTTTTTCTATTTACACGCCAAATACTCTTTGTATATTATTTGTCGCACTTTATGTTTATTAAAAAAGGGGGTTTAAAATGAGAAAACCACCGCACTCGAGCGGCGAGAGATTTGATCGGAGGACGCTGTCGGTGGAAAGATCAGGACAATCGAATTCAATTTTGGTCTGGTTGGATTGATGCGAGTGGCAGGACACGATTCAAGACAGGGCCGCCTCGGCTTTGTCTTGTATTTCCATAATTTTGATCTTTGATAATCCGGAAACATGTTTTATTCGGCTCGGTACGGCGACTGGTCGAGGGAGTCGAAGCGCCGAGACAGTTGAGAGCCGCGACACGCGGTTCGCCTGGAGCTACCGCTCCATGAACCCGAGGAACTTTTTTGACACTTCCGACGTCAAGTTCCTCAAGAGCGGCCATGAATTTAGAAATATCCAGGAGCTGAGGCCACGGAATGACACTGAAGGAACACGGAAAAGAAGATGAAGTAGAAAAAACAAAGGTGTAAATCACTCTGGCAGGCAGACAGCCGAAAATGAGGCTCTTGTTTATTAATTCCGTGATTTCAGTGTCTTTCCGTGGCGAAGGTGATTCAGATTTAATGGCAGATGAGAAAGGTCGAAGAATTTGCGGATTCATCCCCCCCCCATGAACACCGTGGGAGCCGTGAGTAGGATTTGAACTCGATCGAACTGCGTCGAACTTGATCGAACTCGAACAAACTCAAAAACAGGGGAAAAGATCGTTAAAACCCTATGAAATACGAGGAATGGTCGAAGTCGATCGAACTTGATCGAACTTTGACACCAGATTTTTCGGCGGCGAAATGGCAAAAGATTGGAATAAAAGGACTTTCGAACAAGAAGGACACGAAGTTAACGAATGGAAGTAAAGTGACGGCGGCATTTTTTCGTGTTTTCGTACGTTCGTGTTATCGTGATTTTCTTGCAGATTTCGCTTTCTGAATGAGAAAAGGGAAAAACGGTCGCGAAGGGGCGAAGGTTCAAAAGCGAGAAAAAAGAGAAACGAATGTCCGAGAAATTCTTCTTCTGAGGACAAGTTTGCGGTTGGGCCAAGAATTTGGCGTTTTTTTCATCAAATGCGGCGACGTCGCACGAGTTGCTATTTATCAAATTCCGACTTCGGCCGGAGGGATTTCGAAGGCTCGACGTCACCCGAAACTTGCTTTGAAAATTCCCTCGTTCTCCATCGTTGCGCAAATGCGGTCAATGTCGCGCAAGCCTTGTCATCCGGGATCGGCGGTTGGAACCGCTGACTGGGTCGCGGACCATTGTTGCTCAAGCATGCAAATCACTGAAATGTCGGAATATGTCAGAGTTTCACCATAGTTGCGCAAATGTCGTTAGCGTCGTGCGACCCTTTTTCGTTCGGGATCGGCGACTGGAAGCGGCCGCTACGATCGCGGACCATTGTTGCTCAAGCATTCAAATCACTGAAATGCCGGAATACGTCGGCGTTTCGCCATAGTTGCGCAAATGTCGTTAGCGTCGTGCGACCATTTTCGTTCGGGATCGGCGACTGGATGCCGCCGCAACGGTCGCGGACCATTGTTGCTCAAGCATTCAAATCACTGAAATGTCGGAATACACAGGGTTTCCCCCATAGTTGCGCAAATGCCGTAAACGTTGTGCGGCCATTTTTGCCCGGAGTCGGCGGC
>JBAXBD010000783.1:0-3000 GCA_037142165.1 Schlesneria sp.
TGCTTCTTGACCTGTGGAACCCGGGCGGAATTGAGATTTTTGCTGTTTATGACCAATTCTTTGGTGTCTACCCCACGCCGTCGCCTGTCTACCCCCCGCCGTTGCCTGTCGGCCGATTTGAGCTCTGGGGAAGCAACGGCACTGCTATGGGGACTTCGAAAATATATGACTTGCATCCGCCAACTAAGACAACTGGCAGCGGGTTCTTTGCTAGTGGAAGTCCGTCAAGCAGTCAGCAGAGTGAAGCGTTGACGGGAAGTCGTTCCACAAATAAGGCAGAATTCATCAACATTAACATCCCTTTTCTCAAGACCGCGAACGGAACAGCGCTCATTCCTGTGAATCGAGTTCTTCTTCCCGGGATTCCCCCGGTTGTCGACAGTCAGTTGTTGGGGAGTAACGGAACCGGATCAGGCACAAAAGTACTCCACGATTTTGGCGTTAACGAACGCTTCGACTTATTGGGTCCATCGATTAATGATTTATTGCGTCCCATGAGTAACATTTCCGATTTTCTGCCGCTTCGGCTGTTTCTCGGAAATGGAACACACTTGATGCAAGTCACCAATCACATCACGCATGACGTGCAGTTGTGGGGGACCGACGGTACTCCTGCGGGAACTAAACTGTTTCATGATTTCGGCACGACCGGTGTCAGTTTGGCCTATCAAGGAATTGCGAACGGAGTTGAACTGTTCTCTGTGACGAACGATCACACAGATGCGGTACAGTTATGGGGAAGTAATGGGACAGTGACAGGTACGGGACTCGTGCGAGATTTCGGAGCGGCGGGAATCCGTATCAGTCCTCTCGCTGCCGTCAATGGAATCCAGTTGCTGGAAGTGACGAACGCCAATACGCATGACGTTCAGTTGTGGCGGAGCAACGGCAGGACTTCTGGAACTTTTTCGCTGGCCGATTTCGGTGCCGGAGCAGGCATTGCGGTCAATTATCTGGATATCGTGAACGGGACCGCCTTGATGGGTGTCAGCAATCCCATCAAGCAAGATACGCAGCTCTGGGGAAGTAATGGATTCGTTTCGGGAACAGCGCTGCTGGAAGATTTCGTCAGTGGTTCTGTCGTCATTCAGGCAGTCGCCACCGTAGGTCCGTTCGAGATTCTGTCCGTATCTGATTCCGCTCATCATGACGTCCAAATCTGGCGGACGAATGGGAAGCTGTCGGGGACAACACTGCTCCACGATTTTGGGTCTGAGGCGGTGACAATCAATGTGCTAGGCGGCCCGAATGCCACCGAATTCTTTTCCGTGACAAATACCGTAACGAACGACGTGCAACTATGGAGTACGAACGGCAACGCATCAGGAACGAGGCGGCTCTATGATTTTGGAACTTTCGGAGTCAGCTTTTTTTCGTTCGGAACCGTTAACGGAAAAGCTCTGTTTTCGGTGACTGGAAAACTTCGGTTTCCAGTGTACGGACTCGGCGCTCAAGAGAGTCAGTTATGGGCGATCCGCTGAATTTCGCGATCATCGGTTGACGAAGGAAAAACGAAGGCGCCGCACACTTTCCAAGTCGGCGTTTGGCCGGGTAACGGATGCGGTGCGTGCTATTGGACCTTGGGGGACGCGGCACTTTCGGAATGGCGAGTGTTTCTGGTTACAAACGATTTGTACTCTCACTTGATACTGCTGCGACGAAAGATTGTCTACAGGCAACCAATTCGCCGCAGCATTCGAAGTCAGCGAAACGACGAACAGGCGTCGTCCTCATGGAGAACACCAATTTCACAGCAACTTCCAAACATTAAGAAAGCCTCTCGGTATTTCCATTGACTTGCGATAAGTTTTATTGTTATTTTATGTCGTTAACTTTTGGGAAGTGAAGAAGTCTGCGAGGACCGAGCCGAATCGGCCAGAAGAATGTTTTGAGGGTAGTGAGCCGCTACAAGCGGTTCGCCAGAAACTTCCGCTCCGTGAACCCAAGGAACTTTGACGCTACTTACATAGTCAAGTTCCTCAAGAGCCGCTGCAAGCGGTTTGCTATGAGCTACCGCTCCATGAACCCGAGGAACTTTTTGACATGTCCGACGTCAAGTTCCTCAAGAGTGGAAAGGACGAAGAATCTGCTGGTTGAAACCTCCCGGTTCGCCTCAGAGGAATGACATTTGTGAAGTCGCGCGAACTCGGGTGAAGTCGCGCGAACTTTTATACGAAGAATAAAAGGGACGTGGCTTCGAAAACCCTACGAATTACGAGGAATGGTCAAAGTCGCTCGAAGTCGCGCGAACTTTGACAATAAATTTTGTGAAGGCCCGGTTTCAGCGGAATAAGAGAGAATTTTGAACAGAAGGCAGTTCGACAGCCAGGTGAAGAGAATTTCGATGACAACGTGATTCTTAATCTGGTCGGGGCCGTCAAGAATTTTCGGAAGAGGAATTTAACCACGGATAGCACTGATGGGCACGGATAAGACGGCAGGGCAGTTGTCGTGTTTTTTGGGATTTATCAGTGCCCATCCGCGTTATCCGTGGTTAAGAATCCTGAATCGAACTCGAACGAACTGCGTCGAACTAGAACGAACTCGAACACCCTAAAAAACAGCAAAACAACCGCAAAAACCCTATGAATTACGGGGAATGGTCGAACTTGATCGAACTGTGACATCAAATTTCCTGGAATCATGAATACGGCAGAACTGGAGAGAAGAATTTTGAACAGAAGTTAACGAAGGGAAGAAAGTGAAGAGAACTCCGATGACACCGCGAGTTTTAATTCGGTCGGCGGACGTCAAGAATTTTGGTAAGAGGAGTTTAACCACGGATAGCACTGATGGGCACGGATAAGAAGACAGGACAGTTCTCATGGATTTTGGGATTTATCAGTGCCCATCCGTGTGATCCTTGGTTGAAAATCTTCAATTGAATTCGAATTAACGCACGGAAATCGCAAGACGGCTTGGGATGAAACCTCGCCCTCCCGATAACAAAACTCGCGGAGCGGTCGTCCTTGAAGACTCGACGCCACCCTATGACACGAG
>JBAXBD010000784.1:0-2989 GCA_037142165.1 Schlesneria sp.
ACTTGTTACTGGTGCTGTCAAACCCCGTTCGCACCAAACATAACCTCGAAGTTCAAACAGATGGTTTGCGGGAGCCAAACTTTCGGCTGAATTGGGACTACGCCTGGATTGAAGAGACTCCCGACACGATTCGCGTCGGGATACGACGGTTATTTCCAATATCCACGCCGAATGGTTTTGCCACCGGGCCCGGCTTTTCGCCCACGTTCGCTCGAAACCCGTCCGAAGCCCGGACTGAACTTAAAGCGAGAATTGGTTCTCGACTTATGGATCTCTTTGATCAATCAGAAAATCTCGACTACACGGCCGACTTGTTGAACGATGCTCGTAAAGAAATCAACGAGAGAGTTGGCGCGATTTTATCGAATTGCTCCGAACTGCCAATGACATCCGAACCGAAAGTCTGGTGGAACTGGTGGGCAAATTTCTCCGACTCCCAATTACCAACCCAAAAAAACATCGTCGTCGTTGATGAGCGCAAGACACAACCCAACGTGCCATCAATTGCCGTCGCTCAAAGACTTCACAGTTGCCTGGTCGCTGGGACTCCTGTCTGGACCGAACGCGGGTTCGTTGCAATCGAACAAATTCAGCCCGGCGATCGAGTGCTGGCAAAAGACGTTGAGACAGGCGAACTCGCCTACAAACCTGTGCTGCAAACAACCGTTCGACCTCCAACGTCCGTGCGTCAGTTCGAACTTGATGGGACAAACATCGTGGCCAGTCTTGGCCACCATTTCTGGATCAGTGGTGAAGGCTGGACCAAAACGCGAGAGCTTATTCCCGATCATCCGGTCCATACAGTAACGGGCATGCATCGGATTACTGCGTTCGAGGACAAAGGGCGGATCGAGCCGGTTTATAATCTGGTGGTCGCTGACTACCACACGTATTTTGTGGGCAATGCGATGGTACTCAGTCATGATGTCTTGCCCCCAAGTCTGACAAATGTCAAAATCCCGGGATTATCACCTCGGTAGATGATTCGTCTGCCGTTCCGCGAAAAGTTCGGAAATCGCTGGAGTCGACGAATGGGGACAGCCTTACCCGGTGCCATAAAAATTGCCTGCACCTTTATGATACTTTCCGTCTTGGCTGGCGCGCAAGAATTGACTCAAGCCCAGCAAACACTTCTTGGTCAACAGGTGGCCGAAATGTTTCAAGTTGGTTACGCACGCGGTCCTAAAGCCTATGCTGATGTTCAACGTCTTTACGAATCACTTAACAAAACTCCGTCAAATGATCCGCGGGTGGACTATGCACATGGACTGGTTCTCTGGCGTTTGCTGAAGAACAAAGAGGCACAGGCCGAATTCACCGTTGCGACCAAACGAAAAGGGACTCCCTATTGGCCAGCATGGCAGGGACTAATCTGGACGCACTTTGTCGCGAAAGATTATGACGCCGGTTACGCACGGCTTTTGGAGTTCACCAGGCTCGTCATCAAATCAGATGAGGTGACCGCCCAAGAGCGCGACGATCAGGTTTATTGGATTGGGCGTGTGATGGCCGCCCTGTATCTGACGATTGAGTCGAATCAAGGTCGTGAGACGTGGCTTCAAACGGAAAAGAAGCTGACCGATCTTTTGGGACCAGATTTGACGGACGACTATAACAGTGGAAAGTCGACAGTGAATGCTCGACATTCTGATATTGAGGACGATATTCGGCAGACTCGCGAAAAGGGGCAAAAGCAACAGGCCGAATTGCTTGAAAAGAAACAAAGTCGTGTTCAGAAAAACCTTGAAGATGTCAAGGAAAAACGTGAGAACTTGAAGAAAACTGCGGAGGAAATGAAAGAGGCTTTGGCGGAGCAAACGGCTGCGTATCAGAAGCAAATGGCGCGACTGGAAAAAGACTATGGCTTTGTTGAACGTCGTTCTGCAGCCTTGACCAGCTCAATGGCGGCTCTCGATCAAGAGATTGCGATACTTCAGCAAAGGAAAAAGAACTCGAACAACAATACTGCAAATCAAATTGATCAGGCGATTGCGAATATTCAAAGTCAGCGATTTGCCTATAACGCAGAACTCGCGAAATCAATGACAGCGGCTGATCAGATTTCTGCGAGTGCTCAACGATTAACGCAAGAACGGGCTGAATTCCTCGAACAGTACCAGAATGTTACAGGTGAAATCGTCCAGCAAGACGCAGGTGCCGAAAAGTGGAAAGAACGTAATCTGAAACAGGCGGCACAATTGAAAAAAGCTCAGGCCAATCCTAAGCCGGTTGTCCCTGCTGGAAAAATTCAGCTTGCCAAGACCTTTCGAACTTACGTCGATCTCGATCTTTATGCCGAACGATCCAAGGTGCTTGAATCGTTCGGCGTTGTGTCTCTGGGTAAATAAGCCTCTGCACTATTTGACTGCTGCGACAGGTGCAATGTATTTCAGAATCTGGTCACGTAGTGCATAGATCGCCACCAGCGTGATAGAAACGAACGCAATCCAGAGCAAGATATCGAGAATCAGCGGCGGCGTAAGTCGCCGATCGAGTTTGCGATATCGGAAATAAATGGTTGACGCTGTAATGATCGGCAACGTCAGTGCCTGGCCGAATCCGCCAACAACGACCATCCATTTTGGCTCTTTGAACGCCAGAAACAGGCTGAGGGCAATGACAGGAATCAAAAGCGAGATCCAGTGGATCACGCGGCCTCGTTGATGGGGGTCACGGTAGCGCACGATTCCGGCGAGATTGAAAAGGTCAGCAGCCAATCGGGCATTTCCCGCCGCCGACAGATAAAGTGTTTTGAACAGCACGGCACCGGCACCAATCAAAAACGCGATCTGCGTCCAGGTTCCAAACGAATCGACGAACATTCGCGACAACGTCAGGATCATATCCTTCCCCTGCGGGGCCAATCCTTGAGGATGCAAAACCGTCGCCCCCATGAAGAAGAACGCGACGGTCGAAATCGTGAAAACCACCATGCTGACCCACGCATCCAGATACATCACGCGAATCCAGCCGCGCGCTCGATTGACCC
>JBAXBD010000785.1:0-2985 GCA_037142165.1 Schlesneria sp.
CTAGACATCCATACTTCAAGCTCGCTTTACAGAGTTAGATATATAGACATACCATAAAAAAGAGGCCTCTTCGGAGGCCTCTTTTTTATGGTAATGAAGGCGATTATTTCCCTAGCCACTCCGCCAGCGGCCCCCAGCGCGAATAGTGCTTGCTCGGAGGCCTTCAGCCTGGTCAACGCGTCGGACGCCCCGCCCTTGATCATTTCAAACATCGGCTGAAGTCCGCCCATTGCGGCCATCGCTCCCGAACTGACGGATTTTGCAGCCCTACCAATTCCACCGGTTGGCGTTGCAGGAGTCGCTTTAATCGGTGAACTCGAAAGGAGAGACATGTTCATTGCGGAAGATGAAGAGGCAGATTTGACGGCAGAAGCGGGAGGGAGTGAAGGAAGGATAGGCTTGACAGCGGAAACCCGTTCAGATGCCCCAGCGATGCCGTTTAAGGCGTCCAGCAACGGTTGCGCAGCAGGTCCAGCGGACTTCAGCAAACCAAGCAGGGTCGAAACGCCGAATGCCCCGCTCGCCAGTCCAACATTGGCCGATGACAGCCCAGCGAATGCAGCAGCGAACCCCTTCGCCGCTGGCTTGGCCTGGTCCATCTTGTCGACGATCTTCGTCACGCCATCGGCAGTTGTTCTTGAACTGTTTGCCGTTTTGATCATCGCCAATTGAGCAGCCTGGCTGACTGAATTGGCCGCAGTCCGCATCATTTGCAACGAGGCCTCTGCCGAGTTGGCTCTGTTCGTTGTTGCTGCGATCGCAGAATTCGCTTTGCCAAAATCGAGTGTTGCCTGTGATCCGATCTTCGCCAGCATACTGCTTTGCTTGCGGATCTCTGGGGCGAGTTCATCTCGCATCAATTGCACGAGTGGCGATTTGTCGCCATAGATAGAGACGTATGCCTTACCCGCCTGAATTTGCCCGATGCCCATGATCATTCCTTTGAATCAATGGAAAAACACACTGCCAATTCGACCGAATTCTATTGAAAATAAGGGTTTGGGCGAATTGGTGAACCTGACAAAAAACCGTGAAACTCGCGTCCAAAAAATAAAGAAAGGGAGTCGCACACCGTTGCTGCCCCGTAAGGGGGTCAGAAAAAAAACCTCCGGGAAGGACCCGTTGAGAACTTTCCGGATGCTTTTTAATGGTTTGTTCGAAACGATTTGGATCAATCAGATTTCCTTTTATTCTTCGTGCCTTCAGGTTTGTTGTGAGACCGTGCGAAGTGTTTGGAAACCACTAACGTCTCGAACTCGAACGAGATCTTCGCATCGTATGAAGGGACGTCTTCAGAAGCGGGGATCTCTACCTTGACTTTGACCGTTGTGACGCCCGGTTTAAAATTCGTACCTTCACTGGCGTCGTCAATCGCCTTTCGGATGCAAGCGAGAGATTCGGATATCTCATTTCTCATTGTCGGAGTTCCTTTTTCATTCGCAAAGAGGATCCATTTTCAAAGCGTGTTCGGATCGCGCGTGGCAGCCATGGCATCCGATCTGACTGCGACAAAAAAGAATCAGCTCGAGCTTTTTGTTCGAACGTCATTTTTGCGGCCGTCTTCAAGTGAGTACTTCAAAAGGATCACCAGCGAGCCGGACAGTTTAGGAAGGACAAGCCCACTGCCCAGCCCGCTGGGTCACCAATTCGAATACCGTTATTCCTCCCTGACTACCGCTGCTATACAATAGCGGTAGTCAGGTTCGATCAAAGTGTTTTCTCAAGAAATCACAGTCCTCTTCATGCGTCGATCGTCTTGTCCGCTGCATTGCCCTTCGACTTGTCCGCTCCCTTGTCCAGCTCAGGATTAGGCGTGCCATTGTTGGCCCCTGGAACCGGCCTGACTGAAGGAAGCGGGAGTTCGGTTGATGGCGGTTTGATCGGTATGTCCGCCGTCGGTAGAGAATTCGCAGCGGGTTTTGTACCAGCGTTTTCAATATCCTGAATCAGCCTCAACACGAACGTTCCAGCAGTCGCAGAACTCAACTGGAACGCGTTGTCGAGATGAATCGTCTCGCCTAAGAATGTCGAGCGATATCCGCCTGTGTGGTCTTTGGAGATTAGAAACGGCGTTACCGTCGATCCGCCATCCCACTCAAGATTTACGTTCATTGCAAATCGATTCCCGCCGAAATCAGAAAGAGCAGGTCTGAGATCATCGGAACTCACATTTCCATCAGTCGAATGTTGGAAGGTGATTTTTCCTTCCCATTCTGTCACCCGCTCGAACCATCGGAAGAATTCTTCGGCATGCCTGGCACAGCATTCGAATACATCATCCCGCCTAAGTGGCTCGCGGTTTTGTGCAATGCAAACCTCATTGTATAGACTCATCGGTCTGTCCTTTTCTTAAAGTTCAGGGTTAATAAAAGTCGTGAGCGATCGGCGTCACACGTCAGGGTTGATCGATCAGAGTTCGCTGTCCGCCAGTTTGAGACGGAAGTCTGAAACGACTTTTGCCGTGTCTCTGCATTTGTTGGTCGCCTCGGTCAGCCTTGATTCAGCGTCCCGCAGCTCGGACTTCTTGCCGGATAGGAGATCACTCAAGCGGGATTTCTCGCCCGTGTTCTCTACGGACTGCATGCGATGTTCATCACGAATGACAATGTCGGCCAGTCGGTCGCGTTCGTTCTGTGCCGCCTCACGAGTCTGTTGAGCCTCTTGTTCGGCTCGCTGTGCGGCCTGGTACTCGGCGAGCAGCTCCTCATCACTGCAAGTTTTCGAAAGGTCTCTCAATGCCTCATCTGCATCAGCCTGACATTGTCGCCACCAGCTCACTTCGCCAGACAACTTTTCGACAGTCGCTTCGTACTGCTGCTTGATCGGATCGAATTTTGAGGCAGCGGCCTCGATATCTTTTTCGGCTTTCTTCTGTTTGGCCTCCGCGCTTTTCCCGGCTTCTACCCGCATGCGAAGCGATCGGCGTTTTTTGACGGCAGTTGCGGCCTGCTCTAATTCCTCCACACTACGGCCGAGTTGCTGGAG
>JBAXBD010000786.1:0-2984 GCA_037142165.1 Schlesneria sp.
TCGCTCGAGAAAACCCCAGCAGCTCCGCCGTTTCCTGGCGATCGATCGGCAAAGACGTTCCCGCAAGTGCCGCCGCTCCCAGCGGCAAGACATTCACTCGCTTCAGACAATCTGCAACTCGTTCTCGATCCCGCTGAAATTTTTCAACATAGGCCAGCCAGTAGTGAGCCGCCATCACCGGTTGAGCCCGCTGCAGATGAGTGAAACCCGGCAACACAACCTCGGCGTCCGGTTCACAACGATCAACAAAAGCCCGCTGTAGTTCCAGTAGCAGCTCATCGATCATGGTCAATGAATCGCGAACGTAAAGCTTCAGGTCCGTCGACACCTGATCGTTCCGACTGCGAGCCGTATGCAGCTTGCGACCGACGTCACCGATCCTCTGGATCAGAGCCGACTCGATGTGCATGTGAATGTCTTCGAGTTCGGTCTTCCAGACCATCTCGCCGCGAACAATCTCATCGCCGATCACGGTCAGCGTCTCGACAATCTGGCGACATTCGTCAGCCGTCAAGAGGCCAACCTTGGCCAGCATTCGAGCATGTGCCTGAGAGCCACGAATATCAACTGCAGCCAGCCGAGAATCAAACGAGATCGACTCGGTGAACTTCTCAACTCGCGGGTCGGTCTGTTCGTCGAAAGCACCGCCCCAAGGTTTGACGGACAAGGTGGTCTCCAGCTGAAATTAAAGGTTTTTTGATATTAGCCTGGCAAATTAGAGCAGCCTCATCCCGATGGAAGCGACCTGCTCCACGTCTGGCAGTCGTTCTGAATTCTGACACAATCATCACAGGTTATGCTTCAGTCCGACGCCGGTAAAGTACTGGATCAAGCGAGTCGGAGATTCGACCTTAAATTGGCCGACCGGCGAAGCCTGCCGATGCTTAGTTAAAAAGCATGACGCTCAACTGTTTTCACCTTTTTTCCCCTCCCGATGTGCAATTTTTATTTGTCCGAAAACTCCACTTCTGATAACACGCCTAACCTGTTCCAAACCTCGCCCCTTTTTTGGCCTTCTGAATCCCGACGCATGCAGCTTGGCGAGACCACAGCGCGATGTTTATTCGTGTTGGCAACGTCACTTTTGATCATGAGACCGACGAAAGGAACCTGAATGGCGGCGCCGAACTATCTCCGGCGAATCCCGTTGTTTGAATGGTGCATCGTCTTGATTGTGCTCGCCTGCGCACGTTGGCCTGTGCAAATCGTCGCACAGGAGTCTCGGACAGAATCTCAATCGAGTTTGTCACATTATCATCAAATCGGTACTTCCTCCGAAGATGATCAAATTTTGCCGCCGCTCACGTCGCTCGAATCGATTTTCGATGGATTCGCCGAACATAAAGATCGCGGCCTGAATAATACTGGAGCATCTGCCGGACAACGGGCTTTCTGGAGCACCATTAACGTCCCGATCACAAACCCCAGGGATTACAACCGCATTCACTCGCTCGATAACGATGACCCCAACAGTGTTGGCTACACGCAACGCCCGAATCTTTTCAACATTCAAGTTCCCGATTAATGGGATTTCACGAACCTGATCAATACAGACCGATCGGACTTCACCGATACACCGGTCTCCGTCGGAAAAGGGGGAACGATCCTCGAAACGGGATTCACTTACACCCGCATTCTTGCGGTCGATTCGCATACCGAAATACGCACGCTGCCCGAAACGCTGCTGCGAGTTGGTATCACTGATGAATTCGAGCTGCGATTGAGAACGCTGGGCTATACTATGATCAACCAGAACGACTGGACAACTGACCAGAGCGGTTTAATTTTCAGGATGAACGATCTGGATCTCGGTTTTAAGTACGAGATTTTTCAACAGAAAAACTGGGTCCCGTTAACGACCCTCGTGACAGGCGTAATTCTCCCATCAGGAACAAATGGGGTTTCCGGCAATTCGCTGCAGCCACATTTCAATCTCGTCAACGGTTGGGCCATCCGAAGGTATCTCTTTCTCAAGCATCAGTTCGGTTTCGATTACCTCACACAACCCAGCTTTTCGGTGGCTGCGCCAGGCGGGTCCTCCAGTCCGTACACTCTTGTCGGACATCGCAGTGCGGTCGACTCGTATCATTCGTCGATCTCGTGTCTTTACCAGGCCACTCAGCGCATCGGCGGATTTGTCGAGTGGTTCACCACTTACGGCCTGAACCAGCCGACCATTAATTATGCCGACACCGGGCTGTTCATCTATCTGACGCCCACGGTTCAACTTGACTGTGTAATCGGATCGAGCATTGCCGCAAGCGACGATATTCTTTTTACAAAAATGGGATTTTCGACGCGCTGGTGACAATGCGACCGCCGTTCATCGCGTAGTACAAGCCTTCGAAGTCCCACCAAAAACTCTTGCCACCATCACAAAATAAGTTGGCCAAGTTGGTCAAGTTCCCTTTTCTGTAGGGTTTGGCAGGTGTCGAAGTTCGCCAACTTGGCCAACTTCGACGAGGTTCATTCGTCTGGCACATTCGTAGGGTGCGGTCGAGCCTTCGAGGCCCAGCAATTCCAATCCTGGCATCCCGCCGAACATCTGAAAAAAGTTGGCCAAGTTGGTCAAGTTCCCTTTTTTATAGGATTTGACAGATGTCGAAGTTGGCCAAGTTGGCAAACTTCGACCAGGTTCATTCTCCTGGCAGACTCGTAGGGTCCGGTCGAGCCTTCGAGGCCCACCAATTCCAATCCCGGCATGCCGCCGAACAACTGAAAAAAGTTGGCCAAGTTGGTCGAGTTCCCTTTTTTATAGGGTTTGGCAGATATCGAAGTTGGCCAAGTTGGCAAACTTCGACCAGGTTCATTTGTCTGGCAGACTCGCAGGGTATGTCGAGCCTTCGAGGCCCAGCAATTCCAATCCTGGCATGCCGTCGAACATCTGAAAAAAGTTGGGCAAGTTGGTCAAGTTCCCTTTTTTATAGGGTTTGACAGATGTCGAAGTTGGCCAAGTTGGCAAACTTCGACCAGGTTCATTCTCC
>JBAXBD010000787.1:0-2976 GCA_037142165.1 Schlesneria sp.
CTTGTGTGTAAGTCCCGGTCTCCCAAAGTTTGATCCGCAAGTCTTCCGATGACGAGGCCAGCAGTCGTCCGTCTGGTGAATAAGCCAGTTTCAGTATTGGGCCCTCGTGAGCAAATCTGGCATACTGAATGGGATTCGTTCCTTCTCGGCCGGTTTCGCTGATCTGCCAGATCCGGATTCTGGCGTCGGCTCCTCCCGCTGCGACGAAATCCCCATCTGGGCTGAATACGACGGTAGTTTGATCTTTGGCCGGTTGAGAAAACGTATCCAGGCGCAGGCCGTTCGCGACATCCCATAGTTTTATGGTCCGATCGCCACTTGCCGTCGCCAGAAGTTTTCCATTCGCAGAAAAGCTGAGTGCGTAAATCGGTTCATTGTGACCGTTAAATAACTTCAGTTGTTGCCCATCGGCGACGTTCCAGGTGATGGCATCACGGTCATAGCTGGCCGTTGCAAGGATGCTTCCGTCGGGACTGAGCTGTGCCGAATAAATCGTGTCGCGGTGACCTTGAATGACTCGGACACGTGACCAGTCCGACGTTCGCCATAATGTGGCCTCTCCGACAAGCCCGGTTTCACCAGACGCGACGCAAAGGTGTTGTCCATCGCGTGAAAAGCGGATTTCGTTGATGACCCCCGTGTGTCCGACCAGTTGCTTAACCCCTTCGGAACCGATGATCTCGATTCCATGCGGTTTTGCGAGCGCATGCCATTGACCATTCGGTGAAAACGCGACTGAAGTAATCGCTTCATGAATCTTTGAGGTTGTAACAATCTTCGGTGTGACGAGACCCGTTTCCGAAACTCCACCCACGGGAGCCTTGGCACCCGCGTCAATCCAGCCGCGAATGAGTTCCAGATCCTGTGCCGTGGGACCTGGCTGGTCTTTGGGTGGCATGCGTGTTTCATCGCTCGCTGTGACTCGTTGCCAAAGTCGACTGGTGGCGCTCTTGCCTGGAACGACGACCTGTCCGTCGTCGCCACCTTTCAATGTGCGAGCAAAGTCCTGAAGGACGAGGCCCCCTTCCGCATCTTTCGCGTTGTGGCAGCCGTTACAGTATTTCCGAAAAACAGGCAGGACCTGTCGATTAAAGTCGGGTGGCTCGACGGCAGTGACGAAAGCCGGGGCGGCGAGCGAAATAACTTGCGCAAGCAGCAGAAATCGGTGACGCATGAGTCAGCTTTCTTGTTCGAGCCAGCGAAACAAATCAGAATTCAACGACAATACCAAAGCGATCGGCTGGCGAAAAACGATTGGACAAATCGTTTAACGCCAAATTGTATTTGAATTGGCCAAGTGCGAACCGTAAACCCAAACGTTATCAGCGTACGCGTCACCAGGAACCTATCAAGCGGGTCAGTCCTGTAAAGCGACTTGAGGTCTGAAAACGGGTGTCTTTTCATCGGGCCCAGCCGGGGCCGTCGGGCTTCGTCAATGAAAAACAGCGTTTCGCACGCTGTCGCAATGGCTTCCCGTCGATGGAGAAGGATGAAGTCGGAAGGATGAAGGATGAAGGATGAAAAGTGTGACACACGCCGTCGCAACGGTTTCCTGCGAATGAGGAGAATTAATGCGATGTGGCCGGAAGATACTGCCAGGAAAACAGGCAAATGTTCCGAAATACTTGGTTTTCTTCCGACTAACTGGGGAAAATTGCTTGCCTGCGCTTCCACAGCCCCATTATCTTTACAATTTACGTTTTTAAACGTGTGAATCCGATTCCGTCCAACGAGTTCTCATTTTCGTTCAGAGACCGGCGATTTCGCTGATCGACCGGCTGTCCAATTCTTCGCAGTAGACTACGTAGCTAAGGGAATTTTGAACATGGTGCGTCATTCGTGGTTAAAGGCATTGCGACAGCTCATCAACGGAACACGTGGATATCGGGCATCTCGCCGTCCCAGATTGACGCAACATTGGTCTGTTGTCAGCATCGAGATTCAAGCGTTGGAATCTCGCAGGCTGTTGAGCGGTGCTCCTGCGGCGACAGGCACACCGCCCGTGCAACCAATTCCCAAAGAGCCGACGGACTTCATTCTTGCTCATCCATTCGGCGCAGTAAGCAGTGCAACTTCGACACCTACGGGGATCACGCCGGCTCAGATGCGGCAGGCGTACGGGATGAATACCATCTCTTTTGGCGGAGTCGCGGGTGACGGTTCCGGACAAACCATCGCCATCGTGGACGCCTACAATAACCCGAATATTATTTCCGATCTATCCGGTTTTGATGCGTATTTCGGTCTTTCTGACCCGCCAAGCTTCAACGTTCTGAATGAATTTGGTGGAACAAATCTTCCAGGCAAAGACCCTTTTGGTAAAGGGGGCTGGTCTGTCGAAGAAGCGCTTGATGTCGAATGGGCACATGTGATGGCTCCGAAAGCCAACCTCATTCTATTCGAGGCCGCATCCCAGAACCCTTCAGACCTGTTTACGGCTGTTGATACTGCTCGTAATACAGCGGGTGTTTCTGTTGTTTCGATGAGTTTCGGCTATCCTGAGTATCAGTATTACCTCGACTACTATGATTCGTACTTTTTGACGCCGAATGGGCATCAAGGTGTGACATTTGTCGCTTCAACCGGGGACAGCGGCGCGGGGGTCGCTTATCCAGCGGCTTCTCCGAATGTGGTCTCAGTCGGTGGGACGACTTTGACGGTCGATAGTTCCGGTAATTACATCGGTGAGACTGGCTGGAGCGGTAGTGGCGGTGGCTACAGCTTCTACGAATCAGAACCCGCTTACCAAAGGAGTGTTCAGAGTAGCGGGTCTCGAACCAATCCTGACGTTTCCATGGATGCCGACCCTAATACAGGCGTTCCCGTTTACGACACCTATGATTTTGGCAGTACGACTCCTTGGGAAGAGGTTGGCGGGACAAGTTTGTCGGCACCGATGTTTGGCGGGGTGATGGCAGTCGTCGACCAGGGACGAGTTCTCACCGGGCATACGACGCTTGATGGAGCAACTCAAAC
>JBAXBD010000788.1:0-2968 GCA_037142165.1 Schlesneria sp.
GTCGGAAGGTCTTTCAAACTGTGAACTGCCAGATCGGCACGACCATCCAGCACTGTTAATTGAACTTCCCGAGTGAAAACACCAAAACTGCCCAATGACCGAAGCGTTTCCGTTTGGTCACGATCACCCGTTGTGGACACATGGACAAGTTCGACGGCGACTTCCGAGTCCACCTGACGAATCAGGCTGGAAATGTAATTGGACTGCCAGAGTGCGAGTTGGCTTGCACGGGTCGCAATACGAAGGGTAGGTCGAGGAAACTTCGGCAAGAGTTGGATTTTCAGTTATCAGTTTCAATGGAGACGAGTAGATCGCGGCCAGGACTTACGATCGACAATTAGTAACTGTCTGACGCGAGCATCACATCTTGAGCTTCTTCGCTGTCATCGAGTGGGATCACGTCATCGATCCGCTTGAGCCGTCCATGGGGAATCGGACGGTTCATACTGGTCTCGTCCGCGTCATAATCGTGAGGCATGGCTGGACGTTTCAGTTGAATCGGCTCTTCAACGGTGTGCCGGCTGCGTACGGGAATCGGAGCGTCTGGCGTATCCAACACTGTCCGATTGATTTGACGATCGTCGTTGACCGACTTCGATTTCTGAATGGCTTTCGCTTCGTTCTGCACGCGGAAACGGACGTCACCAATCATCAAATCATCGCCAACCGTCAGAGTGGCTTCTTTCCTGATTCGAGTTCCATTCAGAAACACGCCGTTCGTGCTACCGAGGTCTCGCACGACAAACTTGTTGTCGACTTGAGCGATGCAACAGTGTTTTCGCGAAATCTTGCGACTGAGCGTCAACGAAACGTCGCAATCGGATTGGCGACCAATCAACACGATCGCTTTTTCCAGTGGGATCAGGCAATGCCCGGGATCGACGGGAACCAGGAAGGCAGGCATGTGTTACTCCGCACGGCCCGAAATGCACTTCAAAAGGAGTGGACCCACTTTGTGGTTCACGTGTGAAAGCTAGAAATCAATTTCAAAAAGCGCAGAATGGATCTCAAAATGACGCAGCAACTATAACAATATAAAAAAAAACAGCGAAAGTAGGATTCGCAAATTATATGCTCGTTCTCGAAGGTTGGAAACCCGGAAGTTGAATCAAGTCGAGATTTTGTCGAAGGTTGTTTCCGGCCAAAACGAATTTGACACCGCTCTATTCGAACTTTTCCTTGAAATCACATCGGCCTTTCCCACACCCGGAATTGGTAGAAATCAGTAGAGTCGCTTTGATTTCGTTCCTTTATTCGACAAAAGCGCGAAATCGACACACAAATGCATATAAACGCAACACAAGCAGCCTTTGGCTTGCCGAATGCGGATAGATTCGATAATTTGCCCGGCACCTCACTTCTGGCAAGACTGCATACGACATTTTATTTGCACATTCAAGAAATGTTTGATGACGGGCACGATGCCCTGATTTGATTGCGTTCTTGCTTTTATCAGGGGTTTTACGCCTTTCCCAATTGCCCTCGCGAAGGAGCTCAAGGATGAGCCGACTCAGCGTGTATTGGCCCGATGAAACTGATTCTGCAGAAATCGTGAAAGACGAGCCAAGGATTCTGCCGTTTCCAACTTTGCAAAAAGTTGCGGACATTGAATCGCGTCCAATGGATGTGGTCACCCGAGCCCGCATCCTCTTCGCCAATCGCAAGTGCCGCGATTGCGGTTATCCGGTTGTCGAACCTATCGAATTGCAGGATTCGATGACGAACCTCAGTGGGCTCGCGATCCCTGGTACAGCCACGTTAATCGGCTTCCACTGCTGTGGCTGCCAGAACGAGTGGCCTGCCTGCTGAGCGATTTATCGTTGCCAAAATCGATAAATTTATCGCGAGATTATTCTTGCGAGCGGAGGATTCGTTTCCACTATTTGAAGACATCGAGACGTAGCATGGGCTTCAGCCCGTGCTACGTCGAAAAATTGATTGCAAGCGCAAGCTCAACGAGGCGGCTGGGATCGACCGCCAAGAAAGCTGTCGACTCCGTCGCGTCAATATCACCTATTGCATTCTGCTCCAGGCGACATCTGTGCTCGACGGACGCAGTGCCACGTGAAATTGTGTTTTGCTTTAACAGCAACTCCGTCAGCAAATTCCTGGCAGTCCATGACAAAGGTGCCTGCGCTAATTGAAACGTATTGAGCTGGCTCCACTCATTCGTCAGTCGGTCACGAAGTCGAGTCAGTAAACGCTCATCATTAAGTGACGCAATCGCGGCCTCGACAAGTCGCGGAAATCTGAAGACAGGAAGACAATCCGCCGCCGAAAAGATCAGTGCCCGCAGATCATCCGCGCGACGATCCAATTCTGACACGTGTGGCAAGTGACGCATGTCAAAATCAATCCAACTGGCTTCCTGCAAATCAACATTGACGATCACATTATCGACTGTGGCATCGCCGTGACTGACAGATTGTTTAACCCCACTTCCCCAATCTGCTGATCGCCGATGAAGCTGACAAAGCGAATCGACCGCCCATCTGATGGCGGACAACTTCACTTCTTCGGAGTACCGGCTCGCTTTCAACACGTCGCGTAACGAAGAACCTGTCACATGACGACGAGTAAAGGTGTGTGAATTGCCATCGATCAATTCTGTTTGTGGGACGCAGTCAGCGCAGTTCATCGCGTTCTGAACCGCTTTCTCCCATCGAATCCATTCGTCGGTCCGCAGAATCTCGACTTCGCATTTTTGAAGCTTCAAGTAACGGTTTCCTGAATAGATCGCGAGTCGACTGCCGGATCGTCTTGATTTCATCACGACCGCAACATCATCCTGATCGACATAGCGGATTTGATGCAAACGGCATCGAGCCATCACTGCCCCGAGGCAACGCCGGCTCTCATGAATCAGTTGGCTTATGCAAACGGGCATCATTCAGCGAATCCGATCCGAATAATTCAATCGCCCGCTGCGATGAAGTATCGCCCAGACGTATTTCAGAAACGTGCGTGA
>JBAXBD010000789.1:0-2965 GCA_037142165.1 Schlesneria sp.
GGGCAATCCCCTTAAGATTCTTCAAAACAGTATCGATTCAGTGTGCCACGGCATTGGGGTCGTCTCCAATGCCGTCACTTTTTTATTTCATCCCCCGAATTCACTCGGCAACGCCCCCTGCATCGGTTATCCTGCTAAGCCTTTTCGGCTTTCCGCAGAAAGCCGAGCTGAAACCTGAATACCGAAAACTGAAATCCAAAAATGTCCGAATCCTGGATTGCCGACCGGATGCATCTGATCGATGCCTCTGGAATCCGCAAGGTGTTCGACCTTGCGGCGACGATGAAGAACCCGATTAATCTGAGTATCGGGCAACCGCACTTCGATACTCCGCCGAGTGTCAAACAGGCGCTGATTTCGGCGGTTGAAGCGGGTAAGAACGTCTATTCGGTGACCCAAGGCATTCCACCGCTGCGTGAAGCGCTTCAGTCTCGCGTGACAGCGGAACTTGGTCACTCGGACCGACAGACGTTTATCACGAGTGGAACGAGTGGCGGGTTGCTTCTGGCTCTGTCAGTTCTCGTGAACCCTGGTGACGAGGTCGTCGCCTTTGATCCGTGGTTTGTCATGTACAAGCATCTGGTTACGCTGGCGGGAGGGACCTGCCGCCAGATCGATACGTACCCTGATTTCCGTATCGACCTCAATAAAGTCCGCGATGCAATCACGCCAAAAACAAAAGTCATCCTCTGTAATAGCCCGTGTAATCCGACGGGTTACGTCGCGACCGAAGAGGAAATGAAAGGTCTCGCCGAACTCGCCAAAGAGAAAAACGTCTGCCTGATCAGCGATGAAATCTATCGCGTCTTCAGTTACGAACGTCCGTTTGTCAGCCCCGCCCGATGGAATGATCAGACGGTCGTGATCGACGGGTTCAGCAAATCCCATTCGATGACAGGATTGAGGCTGGGATTCGCTCACGGGCCCGCTCATATCATCCAGCAGATGATCAAGCTGCAGCAGTTTACCTTTGTCTGTGCGCCACAACCTGTGCAATGGGCGGGGCTGGCTGCCATGGAATGCGATGTGAGTGATCGAGTTGCTGATTACGCGAAGAAACGCCAATTCCTGCTAAATGAACTCGCGAATGATTACGATATTCAAGGAAGCGGTGGCGCGTTCTATCTGTTCATCAAATCACCTCGCGGGACAGGGACGGAATTCACGAAAAGAGCGATCGAGAACGGACTGCTGGTTATTCCCGGCGAAGTCTTCAGTCAAAAGGACACTCACTTCCGCGTCAGCTTCGCAGCCGAGAACGCAATCTTGGAACGGGGTGTTGAAGTGCTGAAACGTCTGGCTTGCAGTTAATACGATGTAGGTTGGGACAGTTTATGTAGGTTGGGACAAGCGATGTAGGGTGGGACAAGTCTTCGAAGTCCCACCAGTATATTGACGGAATGGTGGGACTTAAGACGAAGAAAATGCGAAGAGGTTGGGAGCACTAATCTTCGCTAATTTTCACTTATGAAGAAAATGGAGCGAACCCAACTTCTTTGTTGAAGCCGCAGCCACCGGCGCAGGGGAATTGGCGTTCAGCCGATCTTTTCAAACGTTGCCGCCGACCTGTTTTTTCGCAAAGCCTCAACTTGAAATGACTTTTCGGCTCACGGCAATTCCGCCGCCTCGGCCCCGCTTCTCTTCGAGGCGCGGTTAAACGATGTCTTCAAAAGCCGACTCTTATTAGCGTCAATTAGTCCAACCAGTATATTGGCGGAATGGTAGTTTATGCCGTCTCAACAGCTTGTTTGCGGATTGGTGGGACTTCGAAGACTTGTCCCACCCTACGTGTCTCACCCTACTCGCTAGCTAATATTCGCTAATTGATGTTCTTCACCTAGAAAAGATCATCGCTCGCGTTGCGTACCAGAGTTTTTTCCATTTCGGCAGGGACACTCGTTTTGAATAGACGTCGAAGTTGCGGCGTTCTATCTCGCGCAATAGTCCACCATAGATGTCGATCATCGCCCTGAGGATCGGTTTCCCTGGCGGTTCGAGATAAGCGAACAATTGCTCGGCTTTCCCGTAATAGGCTTTCGCCCGCTCCGTCTGAAATCGCATCAAGCTGAGAAACTGGTCATTCATGACATGGTTACGTAGATCGTCGGGTGAATACCCGAAACGCTTTAGATCCTCACCTGGGAGATAGATTCGGCCGACATCTGAGTCTTCGCCAATGTCCCGCAGGATGTTTGTCAGTTGCAAAGCCAGGCCGCAATCACTTGCCAGAGGGATCGCCTTTTCATCGCGGAAGCCCCAGATATGGATACAACAAAGACCAACGGCGCCCGCGACGTGATAGCAGTATCGCTGAAGGTCATCGAACGCGGCGAACTCAGACGGATACAAATCCATTTCCACGCCGTCGATGACTGCGAAGAGGTATTCGTGCGGGATCTTGTATTGAGCCACCATATCGGCAATCGCGGCGTGAGCCGGATGGTCTGAAAACGTCCCGATGACATCTGTCCCTGGCGAGCCGTTTTTATCGGCGTTGTGAGTTCGCAGGACGGGCTTCAGCCCGTCCGAGTTCGGCGACTCCGACGTTCCCGGCACCGAATGCTGTTCATGCACGGCTCGAATATTCAAAACGAACCGAAGTGATTCACGCCAGGCGGCCAACCGAGTTCGCCTCAATTCGATCGCGACATCTTCTTCGTCCCCCAAGTCGTCTGTGATGCGGTTAAACGCATAAAGGGCATCCATCGCCCGTCGTTTGTCGGGTGGCAGTGTGAGAAACGAAAATCGAAAGTTATGAGCGGTGCGCTGTGTCAGCTCATGACAGTATTCGTACGACTCGGTCAATGAAGGCATAGGGAGTTATCGCACCGGCTCCCCATCCGCTGCGCGGGCGAGGCGATTGGTAAAGTGGCTAGAAACGGTCCAAGGGAATTGTCGGCCCCAATTCTGCCGACATCGAACCAATTTGCAAACCCACTACGCTTTTTAACCCCCTCATTCGGGT
>JBAXBD010000790.1:0-2963 GCA_037142165.1 Schlesneria sp.
GTTAGCGGACTGTTGCTGAGATTTCTGACCTGCTTTCAGCCAATATTGACTTGCCTTATCGAAGTTACCCGCCTCATTAAAGTGATGCGCCACGAGGGCAGGCTGTGATTTGACGATGTCTTCAAACTTGGACTCGATGACTTCGGCAATACGCTGATGACACGCCTGACGCCTTTTCGTGAGCATTGAACGATATGCGGCGTCTTGCAGCAGGGCGTGTTTGAAAATGTAACTTGCTTCGGCCGCATCCCCCTTTTTAAAGAGAATTTCGGCTTTGACTAATTTGTCGAGTTCGATCTGCAAAAGGTCTTCGGGCAGCGTGCACGAGGCCGATAACAGACCAAATCCGAACTCGCGCCCGATCGTGGACGCCAATTGGACAACTTCGCGATCAGCGACCATTCGATCAAGTCGAGACAACAACAGATCGTGCAGCGTGGACGGAATGATCTTCAGCAGCGACGAGGAATCCACACTGGCATCATTACGATCCAGGATTCCTGACTCGATGATCACGACCGTGAATTCCTCGACAAACAAGGGGATTCCGTCAGTGCGGTCAATGACTTGTTGCAGGATCGGCTCAGGGATATCGCGACGCCTGGTCCGTCTCCGCATCATTTCACCAATCTGCCGTTTGGTCAAACGGTTCAAGGCAATCTGGGTTTGATGAGGACCATTCTTCCAGGGAATTTCAAACTCTGGACGGAACGTCAGAAGACTGAGAATACAGCCCGCCTCGAATTCCGAGACATGTTTTTCAAGCAATTGAAGGGTCGATGGATCGAGCCAATGCAAGTCTTCCACGATGAACAACATCGGGCTGATCTCAACCATTTGCTTCAACCACTGAAGCAACAGCATTTCCGTCCGTTCCTTCACTTTTTGTGGCGACAGGGCGAGAGCAGGAAAACGATCATCCGTGCCGACGCCAAGTAGCCCGCAAAGCAGTGAGACGTTTTCAGTCGATTCGAGCTTCCACTCGCGCAGGTATCGTACGACGGTGTTCAGCCGATCGGCAGCAGAATGATTTTCAAAGTCAAACAACCGCGTGAGAAATTCCACGACGGGATAAAAGCTGGTTCCCTGCTGATGCTGAGCACATCGCCATTCGATGACCGCAGCACCTTCAGTATCCGAACCAATGACGTGTTCCCGTAACTCGCGAATCAAACGCGATTTGCCGAGCCCTGCATCACCGATCAGAAGCACCACCTGCCCCAACCCGTCCTGTGCCTGCTCCCAGCGATCTTTGAGAATCGCAAGTTCTGTATCGCGTCCGACCAGCGGTGACAAGTTACCCGGATCAACCAGTTCCACTCGATTTCGCGAGGCGGCTTCTTTCGTGATTTTGAAAAGTTCGACGGGCTGAGCAATTCCACGGACGCGCTGTACCCCAAGCGATTCACACTCGAAATAAAGCGCCACGCGCTGGTGGGTTGCGGCACTGACCACAACGGTTCCCGGCTCAACGATCCCGTTCAGCCGAAGTGCTGTGTTGCGAGCCTCACCCACCAATGAAACTTCTGCCCCATGTAATTCCACCATCTCTTCGGCGACCGCTTCTCCCGAATGCAGCAGGACCCACGCATGGCTTGCCAGAGGCAATTTCGCCCCCTGCGAATCTGGCACGGCAAGCTTACGCATGACTTTTAGTGCCGCTCGAACGGCTCGCTGCGGAGCATCTTCAAATGCCTGCGGAAAACCAAAACAGGTCAAGACTTCCTGCCCGGTGCCGCGCACCGTGACACCGCCAAGCTGTGCCACCTGCTCATTCACAAACGCGGCGAAAGACTGTGACTGCTCGTGTAATAATTCCGACTGGGAAGACACCGACGCCTGGCTCGTGCTGATCGAGCCTTCGTCGCCATCGCTTTCGTAATTGAAGACGGCAACCGTTACCTGCCGTAACTCCGCATCACGTCGTGACCGGTCGTGAGACGTACTCTCCGTTTCCGCGCCGGCAACCAACCCGATCTCGGGGCGTGAATAGTAGGAAACTGTCTTCACATCACGACCACCCGGATTCACCAGATACGACAATTCCTCAGCAAATTTCGCGGCCGAAACATGTCTTTGAGAAGGGGATTTTGCGAGTGCCTTCAAACAGATTGAATCGAGTTCCGGCGGCAGGTCTCGACGCCATTTCGAAGGAGGGTCCGGCACGTTTGAGACGATTTGTCCGAAAATCGACGCCACAGAACCTTGAAACGGCCGCTGGCCCGTGACCATCTGATACAGAATCACTCCCATGGCATAAACGTCGGTGGCCGGTCCAATTTCGTCGTGCCTTGCCTCGACCTGTTCAGGCGCCATATAGGCTGGACTACCAAAAACCGTCCCCGTTTGAGTCAAGTCGACCTCACCCGCCCTTTTCCGACGTGCCAGCCCAAAATCCATGATGATCGGCTCACCGTCCCTTTTCAGCATGATATTGGCGGGCTTCAGATCGCGATGCACGATCCCCTCTTCGTGCGCTTTCTGCACGGCCATCGCAATCGTCTTCATCAAGATTGCGGCATGGGGTACTGACAGAAAATTCGAATCATGCAACACGTTTGAAAGCGGCTGACCGTCAATGAAAGCCATGGTCAGGAAGTGCCACTGTTCAAACCGCCCCACGTCGAAGACAGGACACAAGTTGGCATGCTGAACCATGGCCATCGCGCGGGCTTCACGATAAAACCGCGCGACCGCTTCGACCTCGTCATCCTCGCGGAAGAACGGAATCTTCAGCGCAACCTTCCGGCCGAGTTCACCGTCAACGGCCAGAAACACGGCCCCCATTCCACCCCGTCCAAGTTCTTTTTCGATGCGATAACGCCCGAATTGTTTTGGGACATTCTTCAAATCGTCAGAACCGTCTGACTTGCTCTTTGAACCTTCCGGCCCTTCATTCAACGGATGGTCCTCATCCACGACAGAGCCTTCGTCTAATATGGTCACTTCATCCGCTGGTTGCG
>JBAXBD010000791.1:0-2963 GCA_037142165.1 Schlesneria sp.
GTCCACTTTCAAGCAACGTTTTGGCGATGAATAACGGCGTCGGAACCGTTGGCCGTCACGCATTCTTTTACATGGGTGATGCGAACGCCAACGCAGTCGTCGGCGCCCCGCCAGCATTAATCGCAGGTAAGTTGTTCGACGGCTCGCCAACAATTTCAAAAGTGACCGATGGATTATCGAATACGATCATGGTTGCCGAATTGGCTGCACGTAACCAACTCTGGGAAAAAGGCCAGAACATCACTCCTGGAATCGATCAATCCGCCGCGTTCGCTAAATTGTACTATCAACAGTTGAATTACGGCGGTGGTGGGTGGGCTGATCCGAATAATGATCAGTGGGTTGATGGTGGTAACCGCGACGGCAACAACGATGTTCGCGACAGCAATGGCGATGTTAACTCGTGCGTCATCAATTGTACCAACCTTTCCGCCAGGGCTTTCTATTCATTCCATATGGGAATCTCTCAGTTCTGCATGGGTGATGGATCCGTCAGGTCTATCAGCGAAAACATCAGTGATTATGTAATTGCGTCACTCCTCACCCGAGCAGGTGGCGATATTGTCGGTGATTTCTAATTGATGCCGATTGGTCATTCTTTCTGCAAACATCAGAGAAGACCTGATCGAGCCATTCAACTCCGCTTGATTCGTTGGAAACCATAAAGTGCCGATGAATCAAGCGGATTTTTCGTCACATCGCGATCGAAAAATGAATTGATCAACGTTTCGTATTTGGGATGCTTACGCATGCGCTTCCGGTATTTCAGTATTTCTATCCTGTTCATCCTGTGCCTCGTGCAATCGTCGTGTTCGCGTAGTAAGCGTCCTGTTGCCAAGGACAAAGTTCCACTGGTTCATGTCACTGGGACGGTGCACGTTGACGAACAGCCCGCTTCTGGCGTCATGATTCGGTACGTCCCGCTATCTCAAATTGCGGAAACGCGCCCACAATACATCAATGGATTCACCGTTCAATCCGACAGTGACGGTGCCTTTGCGTTCAAAACTTACGCAAAAGGTGATGGAGTTCCTGCAGGTGAATACGCTTTGCTGTTTACGATGTTTTCACAGGATAAGGCCGAACAGATCCGTGATGGTGAATACGACAAACTCGGTGGCCAGTATTCCAACGTTCAACGACCACTAAAGACGATTAAGGTCGTTCAAGACGAGGACATTGAACTCGGGGTCATTGAACTCAAGTCAGTACCCAAGAAAAAATAGTCGGCGAGACGGATCACGGATGACAACGACTGGACCTGGGAGCGAGACAATATGGCGTGCGTGATTTTCTTGGTTCCACGACCTCGTTTGAAGAATTGGAAAGCCACGCTGTTCGAGGCCTGTTCGTGTTTGCTGCTCACGATCAGTAGCATTGGTTGTTCGGAATCCATCAACGGGTCGGCTTCCGTCGGCCCGGGTAGCAATGTCGGTTCGCTGATTGTGACGAGTCCGGTTTTTCCAAATGGAGGCGCCTGTCCGAAAGAATTTACAAGCGATGGAATTGGCCTTTCTCCCCCATTCGAATGGTCTGGAGCTCCGCCCGAAACCAAATCATTCGCGATTAACTTGTGGCGTCGTAATAAAGATTCGAATACAGACTCAACTTGGATCAGTTCTTATTGGGTTCGCTATAACATTCCTCCTGACATAACAAAATTATCGAAGGGCGAGAAAGAGATCGGCATCGAAGGTTGGAACGACCGCAGCAAAAAGGGGTACGATCCGATCAACGCAAAACAGAAGGGACTGAACGAGTACCATCTCACGGTCTATGCGTTGTCCGAGGAATTAAAGTTTGAAACGGACAAGATTCCAAGACAGTCGCTGCTCGACGCAATCAAACGAATCACGCTCGCTCAAGGAACATTGGATTTTCGATACGAACACCTCCGCAAGGTACATGCGATTAAACAGAAGTCGCAAAAATAGATTGGGAAAATGGACGAGAAGACTCGCGAATTGACGCGGATGTGGATGTCGGCCCAGCCGATCGTCGCTTCGTTTGTTTCGTCCATGGTTTCAGACTTTAACGCGCGCGATGACATCATGCAGGAAATTATCACTGCGGTGATCGAATCGTTTGATACCTATGACCCGAATCGCCCTTTCATCGCCTGGTTGCTGGGAATCGCTCGCAATCAGGTCGGCCTTTACCGGCGCAAGCTTTCTCGCGATCGAGGACTTTTCGACGAGTCGACCGCTGACATCCTGGTCGATGCGTTTTCTCGTGTTTCCGTATCGGAAGTTCGCCGATTAGAATTTCTGCAGGACTGCATTGAACGACTGAGCGATCGTGACCGTGAACTGTGTGATTTACGCTACGAGCAAGATCTGAAACCATCAGGGATTGCCGCACGCCTGGGAACAACGGCAAACAACGTTTCCAAAGCGCTGCAGCGGATTCGTGATCAACTTCGAAATTGCATCGAAATGCACGTTGCACGAACGGAGAGGGCCTGATGAGTATCGATGCCGATTGGTTAATCAACGGCCACCTGGACGGAAGCCTGACCACGTCCGAGCGAACAGCGCTCGCGGATTGGCTGAAAGCGTCGTCGGAAAATGCTGACCGATTTGCGAAATCCGTCATGCTGCACAATCGCATTCGTGTCCACTACGAGTCGCTCAGAGAAACCGAGAAAAAAGTCGACAGCATCCGGGTCGCGTCTGCCCCACGTCCGCGCTATTCACGTCGCTCAATCGCCGCCGCCGCCAGTCTGGCGTGCGTCATGCTGGGTGCCTTTCTTTATTTGACGCAGCTATCAGGTCCCAGTCCCCGAGCGGCCGCAATCGCGGAATTTCATCAACTGGTGATTCAGGGTCGGCGGCCTGCCGATCGAACGTACCGGATCACATTCGTCAAAGATCCGGCTGATCGACCTGAAAACCTTGGAAAAAATCGAGAAAATCCCGAGAACAAACCGGATGATCCGGCACGTCCTGGTAATGAGCCGATGT
>JBAXBD010000792.1:0-2946 GCA_037142165.1 Schlesneria sp.
AGGCGAGCCGGGGTGCGTCAGCCCCCGGACTCTTTTCTTCTACAAATTCTTCGCGGTGCGCGAAGAAATCAAACGTTAGCACTACGGATGCCCACGAATAAGAAAATAATTAAAATTATTTAATCGCTTTTCGCATTTATCCGTGGCCATCCGTGTAATCCGTGGTGAAATCCTCTTCTCTGCGAGGTTTGTCTCCATCCATAGGTCGAAACAAAAATTCGGTGTCGAGTAATGAAATGAACGACGACGCTGGCAACATACCGAGCGACTTAGATCCCAAGCCGGGCCTTGAACCTGTACCGTTTGAAAACTCCACCGGTATTTCAAATCGTCCTGTCGCATCCGACAACGAACCTGTTGTAGATTCTCGTTTGTACATCCCGGACAATGAGGACTGGGGAGTTGAGATCAAACGGGATTCGGACAGAATCTATTGCTACGCCAAGCAGCCTGGGCAGGATTATTTCCACCTGATCCTGAACGGCGAAATCTACGTCACTCGGCAACACGAACGGTACTGTCTCAGTTGTGCACTCAGAATGGGATTCCTGACGCAAGATCGACTCTTCTGGCAACATCGAGTCCCCAAGAGGCCAACTCGAGTTCTGTAAGGGACTCATAGGGTCTTTAAGTTGGCCCATCGTCAGGCTACTTCAAGGATCGTTTCCGTTCCGCCTCATCTTTCCATTTCTGCATTTTTTGGGTCGCGGAATCCAGGAGATTTCGAGAGACTTCCAGATACGTCATCAGTTGATCGTTCTCATCTGATTTTGCGGCCCAAATCAAATTGTCGCTGAGCGTCAGAAGAATCAAACGAATGTCATGTTCAGTGGAAAGGGATATGATCCTTCGTTTCGTCGATTCGATTTTGTCTATGAATTCCGTTGATGCCAGGGCTCTGACTTCCCCATCTGCATTTTCAGAACGCTCTTTATCAAGAGCGTGGTAAGCCGTCGACAAATCTGCCAGAGAAGATTCAAACTGTCCAACCTCCGCCGGTATCATGCTTCTTCCGATGCAGAAGATCAAAATACAACAGGCCAGTCCCATGACCAAGTTCCAAGAAAAGAGCGGCTGAGAATCGCCGATTTGATCTCTTCGAGGTTTGGGCTTAATTTCGCCTTTAAACTTCGGGTACGGACCGCTTTTCTGCTCCGGCGGCGACTGATTCACACCAACGTTCGGGCTGAGTTTTGTGTGGCTTAACGAATGCTCTCGATTTGTTAATTGTCGCGTCGATTCGACTTTGAAATCAGCGCCACTGTTTAACGTTTGCGGCTCTGTACGTTGTAAATCAGCAGTATCAATTGCCGGGGAAGATGTCGCAGTTTGTACAGCCGGTTGAAAAGTTGGATGCGTCTGATGTTGGACCGGTGCCTGTGCGGGTGCAGCCTGCCGGATGGCTGCGGCCTGCTGCGCATGACTCCTTTTCACAGAACCAGGAGACTCGGCGACCGAGGGGCGAGTTGGTTTTGTTGATAATGAAGAACCGCCTCTTATCGAACCGGAAGCAGACGGGTAGAGGGCAGGTACTTCCAGCGCGTTCGTCCATTCCGTCTGGTCACTCTGTCGGACGCGGTCGATGGGGAGAACGCGTCCCGAGGTGACCATCTCAAGCAGTTTTTGAAACTCTATCGGCCCATGCTCGGCTCGTCCGATTCTCACATACCACAGCGCCTGGGCATCGGCGTCATCAATCTCCGAAGTGGGACTCGAAGGCGTCGTTTGTGGTCGGAATATGATGCCCGAACTGTTCAGCGAAGTCAGCAACAGGAGTCCAGCTCGGTTTGTCTACAGATCGGACTTCCGCGCCTGACAACCGACCTGACGCAATTTCATTCTGCAGCCAAACAAGCGACGTTGGCCCGAAGTGGACTCCGTGGATTCGGAAATAATATTGCGACATCCTACCCCTCGGTCCGAAAGGAGTCTGCCAAATGAAAGCGAGGGCTAAATCGGTTTAGTCCTCGTGCAAGACCTTCGTCGTGGTATGGCAGTATACGTTCCCCAGCAAATGCCCGCGACCGAAATTGCTAAAATCATGTCGTAAGGTGGGACAAGTAGTAGTAAGGTGGGACAAGTAGTAGTAAGGTGGGACAAGAAGTAGTAGGGTGGGACAAGTCTTCGAAGTCCCACCAAAACAGAAACAAAGTAATCAACATAACCATCGAAAAAAGTTGACCAACTTTCTTCAGCTCGTTCGGTCACTCACCACGTTGTGCCCACGGTAATTGAGCAAGGTAACCTTTTCGATGCGGTTCGATTCTTAATGCCCATCGCCTCAACCAGTCCTCAAACGTTGCCTCCAGGCAGACGCACTCTCGACTGTCGTGATCCGAAACCCACACCCGCCCTTCTGCGTCGAGTCCGATTGGATTGCCAAACCCGTCGTTTGAAAACACCACCCATTGTTCCGTTCCCGGCCATCGATCAGACCGGAACCACTCGGTCAACGCGACAACGTTCCACTCCAAGTCCGCGGCGGCTTCCCAACGCCTAAGACCGGCCACCGGCAGTGAACCAGCGTGACCGCCCGCGAACCGCACAACAAACTCCCTGTAGTCTTCAGAGAGTGGAACCCCCAACTGAACCGCCACAGTCTTCAATTCATCGGAATCGACACATTGCCCGGCGAACAAGGGTGGGAACTCGAGGTAATTGACGCAAAGGTGTTGTAGCGTGTCATGTCGCATCAGACCGGCCTTCCAATACTGACAAATAGGTTTGTGACAATATTTGGTCCCTAGGACATCTTCTAAGGCGCAGTGACCGGAAATCCATCGTTTCTGGGAATGTTCGAAGTTTTAAAGAATTGAAATCCAGTCTGATACTGTAATTCGGCAGTGGTCCGTTAGCACATCCTCACTTTCCGCAATCCCTCCTCTTCCTCCGTGATCTCTGTGCCTTGTATGTTGCCAAAACGAAGTAAACGCAGTGTAGTGGAGA
>JBAXBD010000793.1:0-2937 GCA_037142165.1 Schlesneria sp.
GGCCACGACGTTCTTTTTTGTCAGGTAGATTCGATTGAAAAAGGAAGACATGCCGTAGTAGTGGTCCTGCTTCCAGTCATCGACCAGCGGATGGTCGTGGCACTTCGCACAACTGACATTCACCCCGAAAAACAACGAACTGCAATCGTTCGTCAGTTGATCGAGATCCCTCGCTCGCGTTCGCAAGAAATTTAATGCAGGTTTGACCTCGGGATCTTCTTCGTTACCGGTCATCATTTCCCGAAAGAGTTGATCCCACGGACGATTCTGGCGAACCGATTTCAGCAGGTACTCGCGCCATTCACCGGGACTGGTCCGCTGGCCGCCACTCAGCAGACCTTCCAGGCAATTCCGAAAATGGAAGGCGGAATCAGGGCTGCCCATCAGTCGCTCGACCATTTTTGACCGCTTATCGGGTTCCGTGGAAGCCGCATATGACTGGGCTTCCGATAAGGTCGGGATACGGCCTGCCAGATCCAGTGTCGTTCGGCGTAGAATCGTGCTGTCGTCAGCCAGTGGAGCCGAGGGACAGTTCTTTTCGTCGAGCTTCTGTTGGATACAGCGGTCGATCACCTGTTCGATCGGCATCTCTTCAGGCAATAACTCCGCCGCGACCGATATTGTCGGAATGGCAACCATCGACATCAGCAACCAGCAGAAACGGCGCAACATTCGCGGCTCTTCGGTGTTCAGGAGGGGGGTTGGCAGGCTATCGGGGCGGGTGTTCCAACGTATTGATCTCTGATCGACATCGAACAATTAACAAATTAGCCAGTTTTGATGCATGAAGCAAGGAGTTAAAGGAATTCAGCGCACGCCAGTTTACGGTCCATGGTGGCCGGCCCGAAAAAAGGGGACTGGCTCCGTCCGCTGTGCCTGTCCCCTTTTTTCTCTTCAAACCCCATGCGAAAATAAAGCAGAACGTCCCTTTTCTTCTCCGGTCGCCTGGATAGACGTATTTACGGCCCTCTCCTCTTCGTACGACACACTTTTCATGCGAAACAAACCTGAACAGAACTTTGTGGAATAGATTGATGCAGGAGAATGGTCAGAAACTTGAATCGCTGGATGCCGTTCGTGGAATAGCATCATTTGTTGTCATGTGGAGCCATCTCGTTTTGGGGTTTGAGCCGAACTGGAAATTGGACCCGTCATTGGCTACGTCTCCGTTAATCCGCGTCTGGTACAACGGTGAATTTGCCGTTCATGTATTTTTCGTCTTGAGTGGCTTTGTGCTTTCATACTCATTTATCAAGAGTGGAGACATCGAAGTTTTACGAGAAGCCGCCGTAAAACGGTATTGGCGATTGTTCTTGCCTGTTGCTGTGTCGATCCTGATTTCCTACTTGCTTTTCATTTCGGGTGCGTATGCGAATCGGGAGGCTGCGACGTTGATGAATCAGGACGATTCGTCATGGCTAAACAAATGGTTTGCATTCCATCCGTCTTGCATTGGTGCCGTGAAGGAAGCTGTTTATGGCGCGTTTTGTGGTTTCAATTTCAGTCGAACATACAATTCAAATCTCTGGACGATGCAAACTGAGTTCTTGGGGTCATTTTTCATCTTCGCATTCCAGGCACTGGCTCGTGGATTGAGATGTCGCCCCCTGATTTATCTTGTGCTTCTCGTTGTCTTTGAGCGACACGATCAATATTGGATGATGGATTTCCTGGCCGGAGCAGCGATTTGCGACCTGTTTCACTGTGAGAAATTGCAGATACCGTCACCAACTGGACTCGCCGTGTTTGGATTGCTGCTAGCCGGAACAAGCCCAGCTTGGTTTACCGCGACCATCGGACATAGGCTGATTCCAGGTCGGGTGTTGGTTTTCATTCCGATGGCTAGTGCCGTTTCCATTATCGTGGGTGTCCTTTGGTCGCCATCTCTTCAGAGTCGACTTTCAACTGGTCCCTTAGTTCTTCTTGGACGGATGTCATTTCCTCTTTACCTTATTCACTTACTTGTCGAATGCTCGCTCGGTTGCCGCATTTACATTCGCATAGTTCGCGATGCGGGCTTTTCACACAATTGTGGCTTCGCAGCAGCCTCGCTGGTCACCATCGCGGTGTCATTGGCTCTTGCATGGATCGGCTCATTCACGATTGAGCCGCAGTCCATTTGGTTTGGGCGTTGGGTATACGCACGTTGGTTTCAACCGCCTGAAACATCTCACACGGATCTTCGTTTGACAAAAGCCACGGAGAATTGAGAGGAATTGTCACCACTTCCGAATTTCATTCAACGATGGGCTGGATGAGTGATTCCTCTATCGGATGTTCCTATTAATAACGGGGCCTCTCCACACGACCATTGGTCTGAGCAAAACGAAAGACAAGGCGGCCCGCAGAGAGTTGCAGGTAGCAGTAGGCATTCGGTGTCCGTGCTGGTCGGGTGTGACAAGTCGGTTCGCTGCCAACGAGTACCGCCCCGGAGAGACATTGCAATCGGCCTGAAGGTTTGCTGGGACTTCTTGACAGCAGGAATCGAATTTCTTAAGAACTAATCGTGTCTAAGCACGACAAGTTGGGTTGTCTTTCCTTTTCACGCCAAACACCGCCGATGGGCCCTCTTCTCAAGCGTGTGAGTGTCCCCATGAGTGAATGTCCCCATGAGTGATGCGAAGGTGGCCCACCGTGCGAGCCAGCCGCAGGGCCCTCCCACATACCTTCGATTGGGGCATTTCCTCCGTTTCCGCTCGGACATTCTCGGTTTCCTTCTGGACTGCACGCGTAAATACGGAGACATCGTTGACCTGTCACTCGGACCGAGGACATATCTATTAAATAACCCTGATGACATCCGCCACGTTCTTCTCAGCAGCCACGATATCTACGCAAAGACGCGCAGACTGACCGGCAAAAGGGGCAGGCGGTTTTCCGGGGAAGGCCTGCTCACCAGTTCGGGAGAAGCGGCTCTCAATCAGCGGCGGTTACTGC
>JBAXBD010000794.1:0-2936 GCA_037142165.1 Schlesneria sp.
ATGCACCTCCTCGCCGCCGACGACGTCGACGACGACGTGGGCGTGGCCGTTCGACGTCAGATTCAACCTCCAGTACTTCTGATCAAGACCTCGAAGAATCGACAGACGCCGAAGAGACCGGATCATTCGATGAATCAGATGAAGAATCTGCCGAAGTAGAGCCGACTGACGACGATCAGGACGAAGAACGAGAAGTTCGCCGTCCACGTCGACGCCGTCGACGCAGAACTCGTCGAACCGAAGTCGCCCCCGTTTCCGAATCTGACTCCGATGACTACGAGGAATCTTCGAACGACGAAGACGGTGACGAAGAACAGGACGAAATGCTGGCTGGAGATGTCGATGCCGAATCGGATGATCCCGATGAAGAGGTCGTCGTTCCCGTCAGCTACGAAGGGATTCCAACATGGGAAGAAGCGATTTCATACCTCGTGATTATCCCACCAAACGAATCTCGTGGACATCGCGGACGTGGTGACGGAAACCGGCGTGACGATTCACGACGACGCTAAGAATGTGTTTTGGCTCAATGAATCGGTCGTTTTGAGATTTCGTTTCCCGATTGTGTCTTGTTGGCAAAGTTGTCGAGTGGCTCATGGCGCTCGTTCGAGGTTTTCATGTCAGAAAAACTCTGCCGGCTGGTGACGCTCGGCTGCAAAGTCAATCAGTACGAAACGCAACTCGTTCTTGAAGCACTGGAAAAGAACGGCTTTCGCGAAGCGCGCGACGATGAAACGGCCGATCTGTGTGTCGTCAACACCTGTACTGTGACGTCGAATGCCGATTCAAGGTCGCGGCAGGTGATCCGGCAATTGGCCAAACACAATCCCGGGACCAGAACTCTGGTCATGGGCTGCTATGCCACTCGAGATTCTGATGCGGTGGCACGTTTGCCATCCGTGTTTGAAGTGGTGACCGACAAACGGGAGCTGCCCGATATTCTGGGACGACATGGTATCGTGGACATTCCCACTGGTATCAGTCGGTTTGAAGGACGTCGTCGGGCATACGTTAAAGTCCAGGACGGATGCATCCTTCGCTGCACTTATTGCATCATCCCCCAGGTTCGTCCGGGCCTTCGCAGCCGTTCGCCGGAAGATATCGAAGCCGAGGTGAGGCGACTGATCGGAAATGGTTACCGCGAGATCATCATTACGGGCGTCCATGTCGGACACTACGGTGTCGATACGACGCGTGGCCGACTAGGTGTTGCTCCGTTTCGGCTACCCCACCTGCTAAAAAAACTCGACAGCATTCCAGGGAATTGGCGGATGCGACTTTCGAGCATCGAAACGGCCGAAATCGATGATGAATTCATCAAGGTTGCCGCCGATTGTGAACACCTTTGCCCGCAATTTCACCCGGCACTGCAAAGTGGCTCGAATACTGTTCTGCAACGGATGCGACGAAGGTACTCGGTCGAAAGTTTTCTCGGAAAACTCGAACGCATGCGAGAAGTCCTTGATCGACCTGCCTTTGCCACCGATATCATTGTAGGATTCCCTGGCGAGACGGACGCTGAATTTGAAGAGACGCTCGAAACTTGCCGTCGTGCTGAATTCATGAAGATTCACATTTTTCCGTTCAGCCCTCGCACGGGAACGCCTGCAGCCACTTATCAAGATCAAGTTCACGGGACAATCTGTCAGGAGAGAATTTCCCGGCTGGAACAACTGGAGCGGGAAATGGCGGAACGCTATTATCGCTTGCTGGTCGGACGTCGCTTAGAAGTCATGGTCGAAGGATTATCTACTCGCGAAGGGTGGGTTTGCGGAACTGACAGGAGTTACGTACCCGTGGAACTTCCTGGAACACGGGACGACATCGGACGGATGTGTCTCGGCAAAGGGGTACGGACCACGCGCCAATACCTCGAAGCCGAACGAGAGGGGTCCGAGATTGACCTTACATGATTTCAAACCAGTACACTTCACAATTGAAGAACGACCTCCGGTTGTCGTCGCGATCATGGTACGGTCAAGTCTCTCTGAAGAAGATAACATCGAAGAATTTGGATCTGAGCTGAATCAATTGGTGGACAATTATGGCTGTCGCTGGCTTGTGCTCGACCTGGGAAAAGTCTCGCTGTTGACAAGTTCTGCCGTTGGCAAATTGATTGTGCTACATCGATGCCTGCACCGTCGCAACGGATGCCTGGTGATTTGTGGTGTCAACCGCGTGATTATGGATGTTTTTCAAACCGCGAAGTTGACTGACTATTTTCATCTGACCTCGACCCCGGACCAAGCCGTTCAGCACATGATGAAAGTGAAATCGGACACAGAGCCGAACCCGTGAAAGATAATATGGCAGAAACATTCATCCTCATCCCAGGCCGAACCAGCGATCAGGGCTGCGGAATCAGTGAAGGTAAGTTTCTTGAGAAATACCAGAAAGAAATTAATACCTTGCAGGTCGCACCCGGCGATATGAAACGTCTCGGTCTGAAGGACGGCGACCAAGTCCGCTTAACCGGTGAGCAAGGTCAGGTCGTCGAAGTTGCTGTCACACCCGCCAAGCAGGACGAACTTCCGGAAGGAATCTTGTTCATTGCTTATGGAGATGTCTCCAGCCGCCTGATGGGTGGCGACACACACGGTTCGGGCATGCCGACCAGCAAAGGGATGGATGTCCAACTGGAAGTCCTTCAGTAACGTCGTCCACCGATATGATTGCGGTTAATCGCTGGTCTGGTCATTCATTTCCGCCAACGTCGCCAGCACTCGTTCAGCCTCAACCCGATCGATGATCGTCAGGGCAATCCCGGCATGCACCAGCACATAGTCTCCTTCTGTCGCCTCGGGAACGCAGGCCATCTGGCATCTCTTCTTGACACCGCCAAAGTCAATCTCGGCGCTGGCCATTAACGGGTCTCGGTCAACCCAGCGACTGACACAACCTGGTATCCCAAGGCACATAATCACACTTCCGTTAGC
>JBAXBD010000795.1:0-2935 GCA_037142165.1 Schlesneria sp.
CGATAAGTCTCGAAGCTGGAATGAGTCAACAGTCGATGAAAACCGAGACAAATGCCAAGGCTGCCAGTGACCCAACTCATCACGGCGAACACGGTCAAACCGACCCACGAAAAGTAAAACGGAGCCGCCAGAGCACCCAGATGCAACGAGCCGATCCAAATCACGGCAGGCCATTCCAGCCCGTTCTGCCATCTGCTCTGACTTGCCCCTTCCACCTTCACGGTCGGCGAACCTGCGTCCGTATTCATTAATTTTTACCCTTTCCGGGTCGTTGATTTATGTCGTGATCTTCGTTTTGTCTATAGCGACCGCTGCTCAGTGGTGTCCGTCTAGTGGATAAACGAGATGTTGGCTAGAGCAAAGAGGAATTACGAGCATGAGTCGTTGCATCATTCGTGTTTCCATTTCGGGATAATTCGGACCCCGTCAAGTCGTCGAGTCTCGCGTTTCGTAACACGTCCTGTGTAAAACCCAGTTTTGTAGTGGGGATCAGCCGCCATTTACAGGGGAAAATTGTCAATTTGCTTCGCTGTTTGCGATTATTGCGAAAAAACACTGGTAATGACCACTTTCCGAGGGTCTATTTCCAGTTTCTGGGAACACATTTCCTGTGTCTGGGGGCCGAATTGCTCGAAAACTTGCGAAAACACCATTCCAGCGGACCGTATTGAGAACGATTTTCCCAGAATGAATTAGCGAGCGCTTCTATCTGCACTGCGAATTTCAGTTTTCTTGCTTCGGCTTTCGGTGCGTCGGCGTACGCATCAGGAATTGTCGGCTGAGCGTCGAGTGAGCTCCCTCAGTCATCGTTTTGTCTTACCGACAACAGTATTGATCGTCGCGGCGATTTGAGGCAGTGGCACGATCGAATCTGCCTGGCCGGCGTTGATCACCGACTTTGGCATACCAAACACGACACATCCGTCCGCATCCTGCACAACCACTTCGCCACCCTTTTCACGTACCAGACGGCACCCTTCAGTTCCGTCGCGTCCCATTCCCGTCAGAATGACGGTCAAGAGATGTCCGCCATAAGCTTCGACTGCAGAACGAAGAGTGTAATCAACTGCGGGCCGGCAATTATGTTCGTGAGCATCTTCCGTCAGTTGTACGACGACCTGATTGATGCCCCGCCGTTCCAGCCTCAGATGTCGCCCACCGCGAGCAACGACGACCACTCCCTTTTTCAAAACCAGTCCGTCCGTAGCCTCGACAACATTGAGCTCGCTGGCTTCATTCAATCGTTTGGCAAGAGAACCTGTAAACCCTTCCGGCATATGCTGAACGATCACGATCGGCACCGGAATTTCCGGGTCGAGGTAGGGCACAACCTGACCTAATGCGTCAGGCCCACCGGTCGAGCAACCGATCACCACTGCTTCACATTTTGTCGTTCGTCGATGATTTGACTCGGGCTTCGCACGGATTGGTTCTGGCGAGGGTGTGGTTTCGGCATTTAGTCCCGTATTCTCCCGGATGGCCGCAATTTTTTCTGAAAGTGCGTGTCCCAATTCTGATCTGTTCGCTGCCGGGTCCTTGCTTGAGGGTTTGAGAACAAAATCAAACGCCCCCTGCAAAAGTGCGTCCGTCGTGATTTGTGCACCCGCCGACGTGTGCCGGCTGACGACGATGACCTTTGTCCTGATTCGTCGGCGTTTCAGTTCCTGCAGCACTCCCATGCCATCGATGTCAGGCATTTCCATGTCGAGCGTTACCAGATCGGGTTCAAGCTCGATAATTTTCTGTAGCGCCGTTTGGCCAGTCGATGCCGTTCCAATCACTTCACACTTTGGGATGCCGCGAAGAATGTTGGATAACAATGTTCGAAACAGAGCCGAATCATCGACAATTAAGACTTTGAGGACGGTCATAGATCAGGTGCTTTGCCGATACTGTTCAAAAAATGCTTTGAGATTGGCTGGATCGAATGGTTTGACGACGAAATCGAGCGCACCACTTTCAATGCACTCGCGCAGTTTCTCTTTCTGATTGACGGCGCTGACCATGACGATGTTGGCGTCGGGATGCTGTTTGCGAATGGCCTTCAACGCAGTCAAACCATCCATCCCGGGCATGACCATGTCAAGCGTCACGAGGTCTGGTCGATGCTCTTCGAACAATTGGACCGCTTCTTCGCCGTTGGTCGCTTCCGCGACCACCTGCCACCCTGCTGATCGGGCAACATCCCGAATCTTCATACGCATGATCAAAGCGTCATCAACAATCAAAAGACGGTTCATGGACCTACTCCGAGCACTTCTTTCAAACTTCGACGGTGGACGCACCGACAACATCGACAGTGACACGTCCGGTGTCGACTTCAAACGCCACGCGACGGCCGGACCGACCTCCGCAATGACGGCCGATCACGGGAATGCCAGCCGATTTCAGCAAAAGTTCAATCGCGGCAAGGTTTTGATCGCCAATCGTCATCGGTCCCGATGTCGCAAACATGTTGGCACCCCCGGTTAACTTAGCCGAGAGCTGGCGTTCACGACCACCCAGTTCAATGATCTGCTTCAACAATTCCGCCAACGCCGTATCAGCATACTTGCCTGGCGCACTGACCTGACCATTGGAATTTGGCAGTACGATATGTGCCATTCCACCCACCTGGTTCCGCAAATCGTAAATGACTAATCCAATGCAGGAACCGAGCAAGGTTCGTAACAAGAACGCCCCTCGAGTCACTTCAATTTCCCCCATACCGACTTTTCGTTCGGAAAGTCGACGTGGAACACCTGCGAGCAGTGTTTCGGTCCGATCGAGCTGACTCATATGCTGGCCTCGTGATTTGAACCGGGGCTCGACAGGATTTGCGACAGTTTTAATAGCGATCCAGGGTCTGGAATCAGCAGAAAAGTCCAGTTGAGCGGACGTCCATGCAGTTCAAATCGAGCACGGGCAAACAACACATGACTTCCCTGGGCAGCCT
>JBAXBD010000796.1:0-2927 GCA_037142165.1 Schlesneria sp.
GTTCCGGACTGCGGGTCATCAGCATCGAAACAATCAACGTGTTCAGACAAACGCTTTTCCCGGTTCCCGTTCTGCCCGCGATCAAAAGATGCGGCATCTTGCACATATCAACAACCAGCGGTTTGCCACTGGCGTCCTTCCCGAGAAACATCGGGATCGCCTTTTTATCGATGTCCGCGCGGCAGGAATCAATCAGTTCTTTCAGCCGGACCATGACACGAACGTCATTGGGAACTTCGACTCCGACGGTATTCTTGCCAGGAATGGGCGCGATGACGCGTACGGACGAGACTCGTAGCCCAATTGCGAGGTCGTCTGCCAGCGAAGTGATCTTTGAGAGACGCAGGCCCTTTTCCAGTTCCAACTCGAACTGTGTAATGACGGGTCCGGTATCAATCTCGACGACTTTCACATTCAGACCGAATTCCTGAAATGTCTTTTCCAGCGTTGCCGCCGCGATTTGTGCTCTGGCGGCTAACGTGTCATACGGAAACGCTTCCGCATCGTCGAGAATCGATGTGTCAGGCAAACGATGCGGCTCGCGAAATTCCGAGGAGAGCGCGGACTCTGGCCTGATGCTCGGGATGTTATTCATCCCGACAGGGGGATTGACACGAATCGGTGATCGTCCGGGAGACAACAAAAAGGATTTCGGAGCGGCATCCAATTGCTCATCGCTCGAATCGGCTGGCGAAATTGCTTCGGGCAGCGTCGCCGTGGAACGAGTTGCTCGCTTGCGAGGCTGGAAAGGAATGGATTCCTGTTCCACATCGTCCATTGCTGAATCCGGTTCGGCCGCAGAGGCAAGTAATTCCTCTTCATCCGCTGAGGGTGAAATCATACTTGCAATGGCTGCAAGCGTTTCCGGGGACAGGTTGCCGTCGCTTACGACGACCTGGGTACTGGATGCAGACGCTAATTCCGGAGGTGGATTAATTCGAATCTTGGAAATGGGAGAATCCGGCGCCGGCGCCGGATCGTCTGTGTGATCTTCGATTTCGCTAGTTTCACTGGGAACATCGGGCAACGCATCAGGCTTTTCAGCGATCTCGGCCTTGCCGATCGGAACAGCGACGGTCGATCGTTTACCAAACGCAAGCTTGCTCCACATGGTAATCGGCAATAACAGGAAACCTATCGCTGTTCGCACCAGATGCTGCTCGCCCGTCAGTAACACACCGGCGATCGTCGCGGTAACGAGCAACACCATGCTGCCGACGCGAGAAAACTGTTGATCGAGCAGGATTCCAGCCCAGGCTCCCACGTATCCGCCATTTCCAACCATCGATCCAGCGAGTGGCACCGGAAGAAACCATTGTGCGCCGACGCAGGAAGCAATCAAAATCAGCACCATGCCACACAATCGAGTGATCGGATCGCTGTAGACATCGCGGGCAAACAGACGAATGTCGAACACGATCAATGCCAGCAGCAGGAAGTATGATCCCGCGCCAATTGCGACGATCAGGTGATGCGCCAGCAGTGCCCCTGCGATTCCGCAAAGATTCGTCGGCTGAACATGGCTTGGATAGACGATTTGGGCAGGAGGATCACCGGGGTCGTAACTGACCAGGCTCCGGCCGAGGACGACCGCCATCGCCAGGACGGCGAGCGCCAGCAGATCAGTCCTCAACCGCCCGTAGTCTAACATCGTTCCCCCCGCCAGCCCACTTGTCAAAACAAATGAGAAAACCGGTCGGCCAAGTCTGGCGAGACACTCACATGAGAGTCACGCGTCCAGAAAACCTATCACGGATATTGAGACTCGGTTGAGAAAACGCATCACGCCACGCGGTGTTTTTCGTAAACGTGATCCGGTTGTATCGATCGTGCGGGGAATTCCGGGGTCATTGCAGCAAGTTGTCTGCAATCCATTGCCAGAGATGCCGTGCGACATCAAGTTTCTCGCCAGAAAAGGCGGCGACACTGCTTCCTGACCGATTGATGATTTCGATCTGATTTGAGGTCGATCCAATTGCCGTGGGTCGATTCAGAACAATTGCATCACAGTTTTTATGTTTCAACTTTCGCAAGGCATTGATGTGTGCGAACTCGTCAGATTCGAGCGCGAACCCGACGATCCAACGGTTTCCTTTCTGGATGCCGAGTTCTGCGAGAACGTCCGCAGTTTCCACCAGCTCGAGTTCGAGTGAGACCCCGGTTTTTGCGAGCTTCCCTGGAAATCGTTCGCGAGGTCGATAGTCACAGACCGCCGCCGTTGCAATGACCCCCTGGCAATCGATAAACAAGCGATTGCATGTATCAAGTAAATCCTGCGTTGTTTCGACCTGATGAACTTCGCAACCCGTGGGAGGTGCCAACATCACCGGGCCGCTGACAAGTACCGCTTGATGCCCTGCTGCGGTAACGGCTTCGGCGATGGCATACCCCATCCGCCCGCTACTCGCGTTCGACAAATAGCGTACGTCGTCTAAATACTCGCGTGTCGGGCCTGCCGTGATCAAAATTCGCATACGAGTGACTTCAAGAACATGGATTTTCGACCGTCAGCGTTGGTCGAGCAGTTTATTAATTGCCGCGAGGATTTCGACCGGCTCCGCCATGCGACCGCTACCAATCTGGCCGCAGCTCAGCCATCCAGAACCAGGATCGACAAAGTGGGCGCCGTCGGATCGTAACTGGGCAACGTTCCGCTGCACGGATTTCTTGTCCCACATGTCGCAGTTCATTGCGGGCGCCAACAGCAGCGGGCATGTTGCGGTGAGAACAAGTGTGGAAAGCAGATCTCCGGCAAATCCACCTGCCGCCTGCGCCAGAAAGTTTGCAGTCGCCGGGGCGACCACAAACAATTGAGCGCGTCTGGCAAGACCGATATGTTCACCTTGAAAGTGCTCAATCGGTCGGAAGGAGTCAGAGTAAACCGGTCGACCCGTCAGGGCTTCGAACGTCGTCGCTCCGATAAACTG
>JBAXBD010000797.1:0-2923 GCA_037142165.1 Schlesneria sp.
CCTCGAACGAATTATCACAGGCTTTAAAGCGGAATAAGATGCGATTGCCCTGGACGGTCGTCGACTTCTTCGACAATTTCGGCGATTCCGTCGAGGACGATAGTAAGTACGACGACAGCGACACGCAGTACGCCGGGACGGCAAATGGAGGGACGGACGCTCTCAACGATTCTAGTAGCGACAAATTCAAATTCGGGACTTCGGATCAGATCGCGGAAACCATTACCCGGACCAACCAGTACGGGACACCAACCGTCGCCACGATCTCAGATCAGCCCAGCGATCAAGGAACTCTGACTGACAGCAGCACGATCGGCGACACAGAAACACTGGGACCGGGCGAGGTCGACATCGGCGATGCCATTGTTTTTGACGACAAAGCCTATGAGAAGGACACGGCGACCGAAGTATTGAAAATCACGATTTCGACGGATGGTCAGGTCGGGGCTAACGAAATTCTCAATTGGATGGAAACCTTCAATTTTAATGACACATCACCATCCTCTGAGATCTACGACGATCCGGGCACTGACAACTCTACACCCAATAGTGACCAGGAATCGGATAGTTCGACAGACACATGGAAAACCGCTGACACGATCTTCATGGAAGACAAAATCAAGGCGACCGACACGAAAACGCTCGCCGACGGAACGGTCATCAAAGCCCATTTAAACACGGACGATACCGATCAGATCACGGACCAGGAGACCGACCAGACGGGCGACCATCACACGGATACGTCCGGCACTGGAGGCGCCAATGAACAAGTCAATGACGACTACACCTTCAACGACAAATACACGGCGTCAGACACGTACGGTAACAACGACAACTTTTGTGAATCGATCGTCATTCCCGTAACCGGCGGAAAGATCAAGCTCCATGATGGAGAAAGCCTCGTCATCAAAGACGGAGTCGCAGGCGAGACCGACAGCGAGGTCGGAGAAGTCGACACGGCGAATCCCGCAGTTAATCACGAGACCGACACGAAAAACGAGACAAATAACGATCGAGGGACAGACAAAACAACGGATTCGATGAGCATCAATATTACCGATCCGATCACAGACGTCGTCACTCAGATCACCGGTGGCGACAACAATAAGGATCAATTCACTGACGACGACGGAGTTGACGTCACCGACACGACCCCCACCGGCAGCGTGACTAACCGCGCGAAAACAACAGAGACAGCCGACGCTCACGCAAGAACCGGCGACAACTTCACGGACGAAAGTAATCTCACCGTGAGTGTCAATGGAAGTCCCGTAATCGGAATCACAGTCGATTATCTCAACACTTCCACAGACACAGACACGGGAACTGACTTCAACAACGATGAATTGCCGACCGAAACAAATGGCACTGGCACGGAAACCGATTCATTTTATGAAAGTGATACGAACGACTTAACTGACAGTGGGCATTCGAACATTTTGGAAGACCTGACGACGAAGGACGCGAGAGGAAACACCGTCAGCATCGATGAAACCGACGATATGACTTTTGGATTGAGTGATGATGGGTCATTAACCAACACGGACAGCGGTCAGGAGGTCATTAACGACAGCGCTGGCGTAGTCACGGGGGACAGCGAAGCCGATACCGACACACAAATTGGCGAAATCGATCCGTTTTCGAAAGACGTGACAAAGGCGACGGATACGACGATCAGCATCGACCCAAACACCGGTCTTCGATCGACAACGACATATATCGACAACGGCAGCACCGATAATGCACAAGAGCAGGACACCGAGAATCTGACTGATGTGCACTCTGTTTCGCTTTCCAATCCTTCGAGTGACTCGATCTCAGGAAGCGTAGGTGCAACGGACCAGGAACAAACGGCGGACAGTAGCAGTTTCGAAGTCGATCTCGTGGGGCTACTCCCCTCGGGGTTGACGGTCGATGCAACCGACAAATATGAGTTGGCCGCGAATTCGCACGACACGGCTTCGACAGTGGATCGACTGTCCGCAGATGGTTCAAGTACTGACACGACGACGTTTGACGGTACCTTCAACGTCACGGACTTTTATCATTCCCTCTCGGGAACTTCGAAATCAACGGATCCCGCGACAGGAGTTGTCACCACGGATCAGATCAGCATCGTCATCGACGGTAACGAGAACGACACGCTGTCCGACTCTGATACTGTCGTAAACCCTGTGGCGGGTCCACCGACGGACACGCCGAGCGATAGTGAAAAAGGGGAGTTGAATCAAACGTGGACGATGAAGCAATCGACGTCTCAAACCGATGCGTCGGGAAATCCGGTTGGGGTCACCACGACATACAACGACCAGGGCTCAAACACGGAAACGGAGCTCAACTTCGTATTCAGCGGTAACGGGCCATCAGAAACAGTCGCAGTAACGACGTCAAACGTTTTTGCGGCCTCGCAGGCACCTGACAACGCTGCAGCAGCGACCAACTACCGTCAGGCGTGTGATATCCAGTCCAGTATTGCGATGATGCAACTGCAGGTCATTAAGATCAATAAGGAAATCAGCAGCCTCCCATTTTACACGTCGACAGCTTACCGAACCAAGTTGAGCAACCAGATCTCAAGTCTTCAGGCAAGCATTGCTTCTGAGCGAGCTCTTCTGTCGGCTAGCGATCAACCGGGAAATATCTCACGCGACGTGGCTGAGATTGAAAGTGTCACTTTAGCGGCTGCGGGCGGAGCCGCTTCCGGGCTGAAGACCGGTGGCAAGGCTGTCGTAAACGGCATTGCGACGGCGGCCGTGAATACAGCAACACTCGGCACAAACAAGGCCCCAATTGAATTAATCAATGTTACAGAGCAAGATCGCGCTCGGGGATACAACACGTCGCTGGCGATTGCAACGGGGGCAGGCGAGGTTCTTATTGGAGTCGGAACGGGAGGGTTGGCAGGTTCGTTAGCGAAGGGCGG
>JBAXBD010000798.1:0-2880 GCA_037142165.1 Schlesneria sp.
CACCTGCCGCGCGAGCGATTTCGCGAGCTGTAATCTTGTTACCCAGCGATTCCAGAATCTTAACAGACGGGCCAACAAACACGATCCCTGCTTCGTCACAGGCTGCCGCAAGTGCCGGGTTTTCGGAAAGAAAACCGTATCCCGGATGAATGGCATCGACATTTGCTTCTTTGGCAATTCGAATGATCGCCGGGATGTCCAGGTAGGCCCGAATCGGTTCGCCCGGTTGACCGATCTGATAGGCTTCATCCGCTTTGAAGCGATGCAGCGCGTAACGATCTTCGTACGTATAAATCGCCACCGTCCGAATGTGCAGCTCATGAGCCGAGCGACAGACGCGAATGGCAATCTCACTTCGATTGGCAACCAATAACTTCTTGATAAGCTTCATGCGCGGAAATTCTCTATGTCTGGAGCGATCAAACAATTCGATTCAATTTGACAAGGATACCGGACCGGACTTCCGACTGGCAATTGAACCCGTCTTCGTCGTCCCGTCGGAAGCTCGTCGGCTGGGACAACTTTTCGAAGTCTCACCAAGATCAGCGTGATGACCGGAGAGCAAAAGGATTTGTAACCACGAATCTGACGAATAAGAATCGGGAGAAATCAAAAAACAATTTGAATTTCCTCCGTTCATAGTCTTCTACGTGAACTCCTTGACTCCTTGGTAAAATCCGTCTTCTCTTCGAGATCCCCAATACCATGATGTTCTGAGGTGAAGCTCCCTGGCATGCGTGTCAGGCTACGATCGGCTAATAGAACTCGACCATATTTCTCAGAATATTTTTTCGAGAAATGTCCGTTTTTACTAAAATTGTGAACGACCCTTCAGGTACATTGTGCAAATTCCATAGAGAACTTCGGATCGATTTGTACGGCGAGTTGGCGGCGTTTTTTGACGTACGTCGGATCGATGTACGAACAATGACCCTTAGACCTTTTCGGCCACCGAACAATGGGGCAGACTGCTGAAAATAATGAGTAACTTCGCACTTTCGAAACATGTCAAGCGTTTGTTTTTTGCCAACCCTTAGACTGACAGAGAAAGAGGATTTAACGATGCGACGCAATTGGACTCAACGATTGTTTTCATTGCTACAAGGTTGCACAAAACAGGCATCCGCGCCTCGACGCAGTCGAATCAGCCACGATCGTCATGGCGCGTATGTATCGCGTCTCGAAGTTCTTGAGCCACGCGCGCTGCTGTCGACGGTACCGGTTGTTACTGCGACGAACATCATTGCTGTCAGCGTTGTTAATTCGAATACTGGCACTGCCATCACTCTCAACGACGTCACGCCACGAAGCGTTAAGGCCTATGACACATTCACTGTGACTGAATTCCCCGGGACGATCTTCTCGGGCCATTACGGGGGAATCATTCTGGACGCAGCGCCGGGAACAGCGTTTCGATTACCAGATGGTACGCAGGTCGTTCATGACACGATTGACGCGACAGGTCCGACCTCGTTGTCGATGAATCTGAATCCGTTTGGCAACACGGTCAATATCGTCGGCCCCGGGTTCGGGTTTATGCCCACGTTTGACATACCAGTGGGCTTTAACGCGTTAAACGTCAATTTCGGTGGGGGAACGAATCACAACGGTCTGTCGTTGAAGAACCTGAATGCAGACGTGGTCAATGTAACAAACGGCGGAACGAGTACGGTTGGCGTGACCATCGACCACTGCGAGATTGGAACCTTGAACGACACCACAACGGGGGTTAACAGCTCTTTTGCGACAACCGCATCAATTTATTCAGGCTCGGCGACCATTACGCTGGGAGCAGGTGGTGTCGTGGGTCTATACGGTTCGCCAGACGTACTGTTTCCCGGTCCCGGGCCAACCGGCGCTAATCATTTCGAGAAAAACCTGACGATCAACGGGCAATCCAGGAACAAGGCGACGGTCTATGAAGCGACGCCATTGGCGACGTCTTTCGTTATCGACGGCAAGTTGACCTTAAACAACGTCAACGCGACGATGCTAAAAGCGAATCTAGTCCTCCCGACCGTGACCGATCCGAATTCATTGAGTTTAACGCCAACGATTACCGGGACTTGTGATCCAGGTACGGTTCAACTGGTCGTTAACGTCGGGGGCATACCTTATTTCGTACAAACAAACGGATTACGTACGTGGAGTCTTGCGCTGTTAGTACCGCTCCCGGCAGACAAAGTAACGCTCGTGACGCTCACTGCGTTCGATAAGAATAGCAGCAGCGTGTCAAATACGGGGACAGTGACAACGCGTACGTTGATTTCATGAAGCGACAGACTAAGCACAACAACGATTGGCAGTCCGTTTTTCGCTAATAAAAATATTGGTGTCGAGTGGACTGAGTGAGTCAATCAAAACGGTGTCGAGCCCTTGAGAATCGGATCACTTTTGTTTGGTTCCTGGTGCGAGTTCACCCAGAATCTTGTTCACGTCAGGACGGAGAAAATCGACGGGATGAATTGCGGTCGCCACGCGCTGATTTTTTTCAATCGCTCGGACACTTTTCTCTTTTTCTTCTCTCTTTTTGATTTCCCTGGGGATTTCCTTTTCCAGGGTTTGCTGTTGCTTGATCGCAGGGGAATACTTCCGATTAAACTCGTTCACGATCGAGTTGTAGTTGTTTTTTGCGGTATCATATTCTTTCTGAATTGGACGCAGGGTATCCTCATGAAGCTTGAGTTCCTTTTTTGCCTGCTCGAGAATGCGATGGTAATTCGTTAAGTCTTTACTTTTTTCCCTGATTTTCGATTCATATTGCTGTTGTTTGCTATCCACCGATCTCCTTGCATCTTCGACCTGCTGTTGCCTCTTAAGCAAATCGGGTTCTAAACGGTTCACAGTCGCGACGCTTGGAGCAATTGCGCGTTCAAATTC
>JBAXBD010000799.1:0-2880 GCA_037142165.1 Schlesneria sp.
GAGATAGACAAAGGGTAGCGGGTGCTGTGAATCCAGCAAAATCCGGACGTAGGGATTCCCTTCCAATTCGAGATCAGGGCTATGTGCAACGGTCACCGCCATATCGAGAATTGCTCCTCCAACGATAAACAGCCCGCCGCAAGCCGTAATTCCCCACGGCAATCGAGTTTTACCCTGATTCACCAGTCGGTCGAGCAGTATCAGGGCGATCAGCCCCAATGCGGGGAGTGAATACGCCGTGTAAATGTGCAAGCGCCACGAGTCACCGGGCAACCATTCCGCCAGCCTTTGAGATAACGGAAATCCGATAAACCCTTCGAATTCGCGCCTGAGGTCGGATTCGAGACTTTCCTGATGAGCCAGAGAGTGCAATCCAAGATCACAGCCAATCCAGAGCAACACAATACTCGACGCGATCATAAATCGTCGTAAAGTGACATTCTCGTTCCAGTAAACAACAGATTCGTCGGCTTGAGTCATGATGTTTCTCCCTGAACGGTTTGGGTCATCAGTCAGGTACTCGACCAGTTTTCGCTCGTTGCTCGTTTTCGACTGCATCAGCGGGGCGGTCTGGTGCAAAATTCATTCGAATCGTCTCTTGGGTCAACTTCAGCTCGAGAATGGCCTGTTGAGGATCGGGGTTCAATAAGAAATAAGGAAGGACATCGACATTTCGCCTTTCTGTCAGCGTTTTTCCGGTACGCTTGTCAATAACTCGCAACATTCCTTCGCTGGCGTTGTTCCGATCCTTCGGTGGCAGTTTCCAGATCTGAACCAGCACCGGCGCAGTCCTTGATTGATCAAGGCCGAGCGGTTCATTCTGAAGGTCTCGCTTCCAAAGAATTTTTGGATGATGGCGATTCACTGCATAAAGCGGGCCATTGATAAACCTGAGTCGATAAGCCCCATTCGGCTGCGGTGCTTTGAGTGCACCTAAACGAGCAGCGTTAGCAGGTAACAACTTTGGATCGGGCGGTTTTGAGGCCGTCTTGTTCGCTGGAGCGGTTCCAATCTCGGTTGTCAGAGCGAGATACCATCGCTCTGGATCATGCCACGCGACAATTCCCGTCATTGAATCGGCATCAACAGTCATCGGTTCGCAAATCGGAGTACCTGTTCGAGCAGCCAGCAAGTTCAGCAGGCCATTGGGCGCCACGACAGCCAGTGTTTCCGGGTCGAGAACGGCAATCAAAGAATCGGCGTGGTCGACACGAGACCAGATCAACTGGCCATTTCGCAAATCGTGTAACTCCAGACGGATGGTCTCGCCGCGAGATGCAGTCCAAACCAGCGAGCCGCGATGATGTATCAGTTCGTCGGGAGAAGAAAAACCAACCCCATCTTCCAGCTTACGTCCATCGATGGCGCTGAGAATCTCAAGCTTTTCGCGATCAATCCAGACGAAGACATAATGATCATCGCCGAGTATCGTTGCATTGAAGGGGACATCGCGCCGTTGCCACAACTCGCGTCCGGTCTCGGTTTCCACAGCAACGAGTGTGGTTCCTTTTTGATAACACAGATAAGCCGGTCGTACGGGACCGACTTTTCCCAAGCGGCGGTTCGCAAGATCGGCGACTGTGTGCTGTTCGTCGTGAACCCATGATCGACCGCCCAGAATTCTTGTTTCACCAAACGGCACTTGCAAATCGATCGGATTGTTCCAAAGAAGCTTCGAATTCGGTTCACCCTGTTCGCCAAGCGGTGTGATGGCGAACAGATCACTTCCGACCAGCAACACGACGATTCGCCCCACGCCCCATGCCTCACGCAGCATGTAACCTGACGGGCCGCGATATTGGGATGCCGATTTCGGCAGTTCGAGTTTTCGCTCGTGGTCTTCATCCTGACCGCTTTGAAAGAATGACTCTCCTCGGAACAAAACTTCGTTACCAGTTCGATCGACCGCGACATCAATCCGTTCAGCCAGACTTCCCGGTTCGGCATGCATTGGAACAAGGGGGCAATAGACGCCGAAATTTCGCTCGTTCTTTGAATCGATTTCTGGATGTAATTCAGGCCAGATCTCGGTTGAGGCCGTTGAAATACTATTAAGAATTACTGGATCTTTCGCAATTCGCTCAGATTCGGTTTGGCCGTCTGGAAACTTTGCCGTGGGAAGTTCGAGAAGAATCCGTTTCCGGACGGCGCGAGCGTCCTGGGTCGAGCCAACCCGATCAAATCGTTGAGCCAATCGTTCCATGGTTTGTAACGCGACTGATTTATCATTCGCTCCAGAGGCGTCGAGCAGACGGAGTTCAACTTCGACAAGCGAACATTTTCGCAATGCCTTTTCTTCGTCAGAGACATACAGTCGCCGACTCCAATCAAGTCCGCGCCATCGATTGGCAAGTTGCTGAACAGCAAGACGGTCGCGTCCTTTTCGTGCAAGCTTCAACTGAGAGACGAATAGCTCATCAAGGACTTCGTGCTCATTCGACATTGATCGACGGTACGCTTCTTCAATCAGACCAAGTAACACACGATCTTTCCGGACTGCCGTCGACGAGGTTTTTATCATGGAGCCGTAGGGATCAAGATCAGCAGACAATCCCTCGAGAGCGGCTTCAACTGTCGCGACAAAATCGCCAACGGATAACGCAGACGCACCGATCGCCGCAGCGGCCACAAACTTATAGTCAGCATTATCCGCCAGTTGCGTCAACTGCTGTGCAAGATCCCTGCGATCAATTCCTGATTGATCAGGCGATGAATTCGACAGGGCCGCGATTAAAGTCTGGCGACGCAAATCACGAGCTGGCGAAGAAGTCAGCCCCTCAAGGCGATTACGAGCAGACTCAACCTCACCGGCCTGAAGATCCAGTAACGCGGCACGTACTCGAAAAGACTCGTTGTTGGGGTCTCGTGCCAGCTCTTGAT
>JBAXBD010000800.1:0-2875 GCA_037142165.1 Schlesneria sp.
ATCCCCTTGTAATTCCTCATCGAGCGAAGGATCGACGGAAAATCGTCGTAACGATGCCCCCTCGGCCAGAAAGTCGCTTCGTCCGTCTGCTGCTGCTGTTCAATCGCATAATCCAAAGCCTCTTCCCGTGACGAAAACCGTTGAACCATTTGAAAATCTCCTTTCAAGTGAAAATAAAAAACAACACGCCAAATCGCATATTACATAAAGAAAATATGTCAATCAAGTAAAAAATAAAATATGGTAAGTGATGTTGTGTTGTCGCAAGAATAGGGGATTTGAAGAGAAAAACCCAAGCGAGCCGATCCCAGGCGAGCCAGGGTGCGTTAGCCCCCGGACTCTTCATCCGCGCGTTTGGCTACGGAATAAACCAAGCAAGCGCCGGGGCGGGTTACATAAAGCGACCGGCAGTCGTTATTCGCCGAATCAAGAGTCCGCTGACGCACCCCGGCTCGCCTGGTTGTGTTGAGTTGTGTTGCGGAGCCCAACGCAATTGCCGCGTTCACAACACAACAAAGGGGACAGTGTTCATGTCGGCTTTTACGATCGAATCACAATCGTATCCGCGACGCGGTCCCCAATCCGCTGAAGTCGGTTCGAAAGCATCAAGCTGATGGCGGTGGGGATAGGGGTCAACATGAGCGGGAAATCGACGCAGTACAACAGATTGCGGACGAGCACACTGGCGAAGCCAACTGGTTTCAGCGTTGATTGGACGGTACGAATTCCCAAGAGCCATTTGCCTGTCGATTGGCCAGTTCGACTTTCGAGATAGACCTTGAGCGCGCACGCCGGCAGGATCGATGCGACAAGAATTCCAAAGAAGGGGGAATGAAGGTCAAACGGCAATATAATCCACTTCAGGGGTGAAAAGGCCAGGCTGATGTATGCTTCATAGAGTTCTCCAATCCGAATCCCCCATTCCACGTCGACAAGCGAATCGGCCAGACCTTGTTCGTTGGGGGTTGTCCATTTCAGTCCCAAACACCCCAGGTAAACTTGCCACAGTAAACGTGAAATCCCTAGCACAAACGCCACGTCAATCACGAGAGCCAGAGTGCGTCGCCAAACTGGGGCGAGCCATACTTGTGCACGATTGGACTGGAATGGAGTGAGCGCCACGCGACGTGTGACAAAACTGGTACACGCCAGCAAAACGGCCATCGGCAGAACCCAAACGCTCAATAATCGCAGCATGACCCGTTTCCAGCGGTCAAGATACTCCTGCTGGAAACCAGGGATGAACAGATGCGGCGGGTGCACTTTCTGTCCCTCCAATCGCCGAACTGTGGCCGAACCCCAGTTTTGTTCGCTGGAAATGACATAAGAAATTTCTTCCGAAGGATTCGCCACGATCCGGGGAAATTGATCGTCGCTGGCGGTGATGGAGTATCCGTCGAGTTCGACAACGCGTCCATCGGGGTATTGTCTGATGAAACGCACTGACATACCGTTATAAGCAGCGAACAAAAGGCCGTGCCGATCACTCACCATCTGCACCCAGTCCTCGTCCGCTTGATGGGGAAGGACTGGTTCCCATCCCCAGATGTCGCGCGGTGCGTTTTCGGGTGCTATGGCGGAAGCGCATTCGGCGAGAGTGTCACGAAACTCGAAGCCCAATCGATATACGGCTTGCATACCGCTCATCGAAGTCATCAGTAAATGGCTGGCGTGATCAGAATTGGTAACGGTGAGTTCAGAAGGAGGGCCGAAATTCGTGCCGAAGATCGAGAGCGGACCGTTGGATGCCGATGACCTTGGAAGCAGGACTTTCCGGCCTCGTTGGGGGTCGTCGTACAATCGCTGTTCGCCACTTGGCAGAAGTATCGCTTGCCCTACGATCCATTGACCGTCGACCCAGTGAGCCAGATGAACGTTCTCATTGCGGTGATCGTTGAGCTTATTTCCGTCGTAAACAACCGTGACGTGCCCGTCGTATTCAAAGAGAAGAGACAAGCATGAGGCGAAGGGGGCTGGTTCCAGCCTGATTAATGACGCGCCGTTGACCTGGTAGATGGCATTGTCCGCAGACAGGTAAAGCGTATCCCCGATCCAAACCGGCATTGCAGTATTGATATCGCCTAAATCGAAGTCTGCATTCCGCTGCTCGCCGGTTTCCAAATTGAGTCGTTTGATCTGCGTGGTCATTTTGGGATCAAACGGATTGCCGGAAAAATGAGTCACTTCGTACCACAATTCGCCGTCTTTAAGACATCCGTGAAAGTTTCGCATTTCATTTGGCGTATTTCCCGCCGCGATTTCTTGAAGCACATTCCAGTAGCAGGCTCCGACGCCAACTGCGAGCGACAGAAAAACGATCCCCACGACTTTGGCAAGTCGCCATTTCGTAATCGGTGGTTCGTCGAAATCTGATGAGGGCATTGTCATTTTTGATCCTGCTGATCCACGTCAGGCTTATGACGTTTCACCCTTTTAACCGCTTTTTTTCGGCTTGCCGACCGCTTCTTTGGTGCTGTATTGGGGTCGGGTATCCAGACCGCTCCGATTGTGTCAATCACTTTTCCATTGCGAACAAGTTTGACTCCGCGTACGCCGTCCCCTCTCGGAAACATCATGCGAAACTCCCACAATTCGTCGGCGGGTTTTATCTTTGCTTTCAGTTGTTGCCATTGTGGAAAGAGTGCTCCGAACGGAATCGGCTCTGGCCCCCACACGTCTAAGACCACTGAAAATTCGACCTCGGCCTCTTCGACGGTGAGTTGCTTCGTCAGTGATTCGGTCCCCATGAACAGGGCGTCCAGCAATTCGCGGTTTGTTTTTTTCATGTTGTTATTTCCCCAACGAAGAAAGTCGAGGACGGGTCGCACGCCCCCTGCTCCGGCGAAACGACTGACATCGAATGACGCGTGAACGG
>JBAXBD010000801.1:0-2874 GCA_037142165.1 Schlesneria sp.
ATGGAGAACATCGCCCGGCACGAACAAAGCCTTCTTGCCTACGTGACGGAAAAGCTCTCTTCGATCCCCGGACTGCGTCTGATCGGGACCGCCGCTGAAAAAGTGAGCGTCTTGTCGTTTATTCTCGACGGAGTTCCCGTAGATTCGATGGGGACCTATCTCGATTCCGAAGGAATCGCTGTTCGAGCAGGGCACCACTGTGCACAGCCCGCGCTGGCACGGTTCGGGCTGAAAAGCACCGTACGCCCGTCGCTGGCTCTGTACAATACGGTCGAAGAGATTGACACGCTCGTCGCTGCGATTCGGAAAGCCAAGCGGGGCTAATCTGAATCGCTTGGTTCGGCAAGTTGCTCAAACTCGAATTTCACGCGTCAGTGTCAGTACCGTGATGACCGCGGCAGCAATCTATGGGGCTGCGAAGTGATGACATTGGTTTGCTGAGGACTTTCGTATTACCATTCGTCTGGTGAAACGGTTACGGCCGTATTTTGCTCGACTTTAACGAAGCCTGCTCAGTAACCGAAACAAGTGGCACGACGAGATCTCTGTTTCCTGACGTGTGAGCGCCCCCAGATTCCTTCAACGCAACTGCGTTAATGAAATGAACTTTGAGATGATTGACGACGATACGGCGAACATTATTTATCCACCGGCATTCGCTCAGCGTGTCGCCGAAGCGTGGAGTTCGCTGGAGGAACAACCTCCAGAACTGATTTCGATACGGTGTTTAACGAACGTACTGGACGTTGCTTACCAGGCAAGTTTTTTGATGGAAGAAGGGCAGGCGGTTCGTTGTCGCGCGATCGTTTCCGAGTTTTCCGACTGGAAGCAGGGGGAAGGACCGCCGACGGGATTCCATGTCTTGAGATTCGCAGCACCGCGACCGTTTACCGCACAAGAAATCCGCAAGTTGGCTCCCGCGACTTCTTACTATCGATCGATTCTGGGTATTCATCTGGATGAAGAAGAGCAATTAACAATCTGGGGGATCATTCAGACCGGGACGCGTTGGGTCAATCGGGTCGAAGGGGGACGTTTCGACGGCACACCACTTCCACCTCATTTAGTCGTCCATATCCTGGGTGCCGGCCGGTTGATGGCCGCATGCGGTTATCGGAGATTGCTCGAACTTAACAGCGGTCAAATCCTGAAATCCGGTTTAGATCCTTTTCAATCCAAGTGGATGCCGATTCATTTTCGTTCCTTTCGTGATTGGCTGCTCGAGCGACTGAAAGCAACTCGCCTGGAAGGGGCCGAAGTCGAGGAATGTTTCATTCGAACAATGGCTCAGAGCGTAGTGCGGCGCATTCTCAGCCTCGTTCGCACTCGGGGTCATGGTGGGATGCTGATTTTTCTTCCCCAGGATTCGGCCGATATCAACTCGCTGGCAAGCAATTTAAGGATTCGTTGCCCCTTCGAATCGCGGCCGGCAACCGAACATTTCAGCGAGTTAATGCTCCGGGGGATGTCTCGATTATCTCTGGTCGGACACAGGCACGGTTACAAAAGCGTCACCTGGGCCGATTATCAGAAGATTGATGATCCAACCCTGACAGAAATCGACGAATCATTTTATGAAATCGCGCATCTGTTTGCCGATATGATGGCAGTCGACGGCGCGCTCATCCTCACGAAGCGTCTTGAGGTCGTCGGATTTGGCGGCGAAGTGCTGGGCGAACGTCCCGTCAGCGAAGTCTTTCGGTCCCTCGATCTGGAAGGTGTCAGCACGGAACGAGAAATGGCAGACAGTTCCGGCACTCGACACCGATCCGCGTATCGATTCGTGAGTGAGGTTCCGGAAAGTCTGGTGATCGTGGTCTCGCAAGACGGAGCAATCCGGTTCGTGACAAGCCGAGAAGGCCGCGTTGTCTATTGGCCGTTTTTGCCGTGAGAGAGATCATCAGACAAACCGATGATTTCGTCTGCGCAAGGGTGATGGAATGCGCTCCCACTCAAATAAAAACCCGTCAAACGTTTCCCGCCAGTTTGATTTTCGCGGGCAAGAATCTTATCCACGGACGAACTTCATCGAGGGACTCAATCCACTCTCGAAAACTCCGTGAGCACATCGGGCGAGTACCCCCCGGAAGTCTTACTTGAAACAGATCTCCGTTAGGGATTGTCTTGCATCTCAAATCGTATTTCGTGATGCTCCGGCTTGTTTCATAACCGATGACATAACAACCGAAAGGTAACACTAGTTCGTAAAGGTCACCCAGTGATATAGCGACGTCAGGGTCGTGAGGATGTGAAAGTATCATATCTTCGGGTTCGCCCCGTAGATTGTCTGCGTCCGAGAGTTTCTTCCATTCCCACCGAACAATATGTGCCTTCTTTACAGGCTTGACGTTCCAGTCGGTAAACGGACTACTCGCTAAAAATGAACGCATTGCTTCGGTCAAAATTAAATGCGACCCTGCTACACACAGTGGCGGAATAAATGGACCGACCCTTTCGAGTTGGAGCAGGCCTTTGTGCCGCGAAAGATGCGATGTCATGCCACCGACGAGCAGTTGTTGGTAATCACCTTTTCCTGCTGGTTTCAAAAAGAACATTCTTCATTCCCAATGTGGTTGGATATGGGACATGGATACACGTCGCTTGCTCGATGTCGGGAAGTTAAAGTCGGGCCGCGTTCAGGTGTTAATTGGCTTCGGTCTGGCCGAATGACAGACATACGTCATGGCTTAAGATCGAGATGCGCATGCGACAATGAATCGTGTTTTGACCGAAGTGCAATGTCCCGTGGTCAAGTCCGTTGAGATTCCGATTTAGGAAAGTGGTACAAGAAAAGGGCACTGTTTTCCCTGCGAAAATGGCGTCTGCGGCGTGTGCGACGGAAACGGAATTCGTCGTCATCCAAGGGAGGGCCGC
>JBAXBD010000802.1:0-2873 GCA_037142165.1 Schlesneria sp.
ATGTTATCGGGCAGTCGCAGACCGGTTCTGGGAAAACCGCTGCGTTTGGAATTCCTGCTGTCGAGCTGGCCGATCCGTCAAACCGTGCGGTTCAGGTTTTGATGATGTGCCCCACGCGAGAACTCGCGTCGCAGGTGGCTGAAGAGATCTCGAAGTTAGCACATTTTAAAAAAGGGATACGCGAGCTTCCCATCTTTGGTGGGCAGAGTTACGACCACCAGTTTCGCGGTCTGAAGGCGGGGCCTCAGATTGTTATCGGAACTCCTGGGCGATTGATCGACCACATTAAGCAAGGGACATTGTCGCTGAATTCGGTGAAAATGGTTGTTCTCGACGAAGCCGATCGAATGCTCGATATGGGCTTCCGGGATGATATTGAGAAAATTCTTGAATCGGTTCCCGAAGAACGCCAGATCGTGCTCTTCTCGGCGACCGTTCCTCCACCGATTCGCAAGATCATCGAACGGTTTACGAATAACCCGGTCACGGTCCGAATCGAAGCGACCGCGATGAATATCCCCGCCATCGAACAATCGTATGTCGAAGTCGATTATCGATCGAAGACAGAGGTTTTGTGCCGACTGCTGGATTTGCACGAGGTGCGCTACGGTTTGGTCTTCGGCTTTACCAAGATTCAAGTGGATTCGCTGACCGAGGCGCTAATTGCTCGCGGCTACAATGCGGACAAGCTGCATGGCGACATGACTCAGCCGATGCGCGAACGGACGATGAAGCGATTTCGTGATCGGAAGATAGAACTGCTTGTCGCGACAGACGTTGCGGCGCGAGGATTGGATGTCGACGATCTTGAGATCGTGTTCAATTACGAACTTCCTCATGACGCGGAGGATTACGTCCATCGGATCGGCCGAACTGGTCGAGCCGGAAAGAGCGGTAAGGCAATTAGCCTTGTCAGCGGTCGAGAGTTTGGCCGACTGCAGCAAATTATTCGTTTCACGAAATCAAAGATTCCCCGGCAGTCTGTGCCACGTCTGGAAGAGCTTGAACAAAAGCACGCGAGCCGTCTTGTGGAATCTCTCCACAATACAATTCAGGCGGGAGATTTTAAGCCGCAGGATAAACTTCTTGAGGACTTGATCGAAGCAGGGCACGCTCCTGGTGAAATTGTGTCGGCGTTGATGCATTTGTTGGCCGGAGAGAGTTCTCGTGCCCCTGAGCGTATCGCAGAGGACGATCCACGTCCGCCACGTCGCCCTCCCAGGGATAATTCGTTCGAAAGTCGGCCTCCGCGAAATGATCGAGACGACGGTCCGCCGCGGATGACAAGGCCGCGCGAAACCTCTGGTCGCAGTCATTCAGGTGATCAGGCTCCACGAATCGACGAAACAGGAGTCTGGATCAAGTTCAACGTTGGCGATAATGCCGGCGTGACACCAGGTGATTTCGTCGGTTGCATTGCAAACGAAGCAGGTGTGCCAAGGACTGTCATTGGCGGGATTCAGATTCTGGCAACCGTCAGTTTTGTTCAAGTCGCCGTGGAGTGTGCTGATCAGATTCTTGATGCTGTTCAGGGTGTGCGTCTCAGGGGGCGACGAGTTCAAGCGATGCCGGGTCTTCCCCCGCGTCGGGACTTCAAGGCGCCGCCAGGAGATGGTCCACCTCGGCGAGGTCGACAGCGTTAGCGGTTCTAGAACGACTATCGCGGCGTTCATTCCAGCCAAGATTAAAGCGTCGCGTCGAGATGATGCTGCCATTCCCTATCCCACTTATGCGTTTTTATTTTATCGCGGCATACTGAAAACGGCAGAAATCAAAAGAGAACCGCATTCTTGATTGCGAGACGGCAAAAAGTGCTCGCATGTGCCAGGATTGCCGACGGTTTATCGATAATTCAGCACGTAAAACGCGCCGGATAACGCGCATCGAACCAGGCAAGGGGAGGCCGAAATTCCGGTTCAACCCCCGAATCGTTATCGCAAATACCGTTAAGCCCTCTGTGAACAGTCTCAGGCTCGTTTTGTCGATTGGATTGCAGTTAATCGGGGTGTTTATTCACGAACCGAGCGAGTCTCGCGCGCAGTCTGCTCTCATTTGATCGTTCCCTGGGTGACGGGGTTCAAATTCTGGTAATTGTCAGATTTGGCCTTTCTGCATTTGGTTGCGCAGATATCCCCGATGTCTTTACCAGCGTTGGTTTCAAGGGGTGATTGGGTCCAACCGTCGTCGTTGCTCCCTTTCTCATGCGCTCAAGGTAGGCCGAAGAAGGTGGTCTATACCGTCGTCATCGGCAACGCAAATCGGGCGCTATCGAGAATCGTTCGAGTGCAAGAAAGCCAAAAGTGAAACTTTCTTGGCTAAATCAGGGTTTCCCTGAAGTCGGGTCTGACTTCAAGTGCAATAATACCACGTATCTAATGGATGCACGCAACGTCGATATTCAGTCTATGCGTCATTTCTGCTAGATGTTTTTGTGACAATGTAATCATTTGTGCCCATCAAAAGTTGTTTTTTGCTGTTTTCTTCGCGTGCCTTCCGCAGTTTGTTTTTTGTCGGATTGAAATGATTGAATCGAGCCGATGCTTACTACATCTCATTTCAGCCAGTTGAAGTTCTTTAAGAAAACGCATTGTATAAAAGTGGACGCAACGGCGAATTGTATTCGTAAATGCGTGTACAATATGTATTTTTTGCTGTTTAGTGTTTCGTGTTGTTTTGTTCGTGTTGTTCATTGTCTGTCTTCACGATTCTTTTGACGGATTTGGAGCGAGTTGCCGTTGGCAATAAGGGTTCCGCCAGTTCGTTGCTGTTCGAGATCAAGCATTTCCTTTTGCGGGCTTCGGCCATGCGATGGTGTCACATCAGGCGGTGAAGGGGGCTTAATTGGATGGTTTTTCGCGCGGTTCGCCGAGTTG
>JBAXBD010000803.1:0-2863 GCA_037142165.1 Schlesneria sp.
GCACTGTGGGACGCCACTCAACTGGAACAAATTTTTCGCGACTATGGAGAAGAGCCGCTCGCCAGGCCACTCGCCGATTTCATTGTGAAACGACGCGGAGCCGATCCGATACGGACGGGAGCCGATCTGGCGACGACTGTGGCGGAATGTCCGGCGTTCAAGCGTCAGGGGCCCAGTGACAAGAATCCTGCCACGCGAATTTTTCAAGCGTTAAGAATCGCCGTTAATCACGAACTGGATCATGTCCAGCAAGGGATTTCGTCGAGCTGTTTTCAGTCACTCAAGCCCGGCGGACTTTTGGCGGTGATTACGTTTCATTCGCTGGAAGATCGATTGGTGAAAAACGAATTTCGTCGCACGGAGCGTTGGGAGAATCGGACGGCAAAGCCGATCGTCGCGACGCCCCAGGAACAGCGGTTCAATCCGCGAAGTCGGTCCGCCAAATTGCGGGTGGCCATGAAGAAAGTGGTTTGATTCGATCAGACCGATACGTCGTTAATGATTGAATCCGTTGAATAATTAGTACTGATCATTGCACTCGAGGAAGGAACCTCAAAATGACACGCGAAACCAAAGTCGGCCTGCTGATGGTCGCCCTGCTGGTCGGCGTGTTCGGATTTCTCGTATACCAGCGAATCCATCGGCCAGCGGAAGGTCTGGCAGAACAGGATTCGCCCGAAATCCGCACCAATAATACTGATAACACTGACGATGTAAGCTCAAAACGCGACGACAACGAGTTCGCGACTTTTGAGCGATCTGATCGCTCCGGAAGAGGCCAGCCTGCTGCCCCTATGCAGCTACCGGACGTTGAATTTGCAAGCCCCGTTTCGGAAACGAACGACCGAGGTTCGGACCGAACAACGAACCAATGGAAATCGAAGGCGAAGTCGAATGGGATCGCCAGGTCCGATGACGATGGGTTTGACCAGTTGGAAAAGAAAACAAGCCCGAAGAAATCCGTTCAGCGGGAACGACCGATCGAATCGGCCGAAGATTCGTTTGACGACTTTATGGCGGAAAAACGAGGACAACGAGAGGTCGTTCAGGTCGCAGCGGCCACTGAATCCGATCCGTTTGCTGGCGAAGCGGACGAGAGCCAGGAGAGTCGAGTTCCCGTTCCAGAACCTGATCGACGTCAGAAACCGCTGGCGATGCCGACTGAACTTGACGATATCCCGGCACCAGATTCCAATTCATCGGGCTTTGACGCCGCCCCCGTCGAACGAGTCGCTCCTTTAAAAGAGCCTCGCCGAACGGATGCTGCCTTTGATGCAGACAATGAAAGAGGCCGACGAAGTCTGGATTCGAAAAGTAATCGGACCAGCCGGCCAGCTCGCATTCAACAGGCGAGTGATTTTGAAAACGGACTCGAGCCTGCTCCGCGCGAAGAACGACGGCCAGCGCCGGTCACGTTCGATGATCGTAGTTTTTCACCAGAATCATCGCCCCGATCCGGGGGGGCCGTTAGCGGACCGAGTTATGTCATCGAACCGAGCGACAATTTCTGGACGATTTCGCGTAAACGATACGGTGCCGGACGTTATTACATGGCACTTGCGAAACATAATCAGCAAATCATTTCCGATCCCAAGCGGATGAAGCCCGGAGTGGCGATCGCGACTCCAGACGTTTCGGTGTTAGAGCAGCAGTATCCCGATCTGATTCCGAAAGCGGCACCGCCCGAACCGGTGCCATCTGTCGCGACTACTCAAACTCGACAGGCTCGCAAGGTGGAAGACTCAGGTCCTGCAGGCTTTTTCGTTTCTAACGATGGTACTCCGATGTACCGGGTCTCCGGTCAGGACACGTTATCGGACATTGCCAAATCACATTTAGGTCGCTCTTCCCGTTGGGTTCAGATTCTCGAAATGAACCGTAAAGTTCTTCAAGACGGAAATGAACTCAAGATTGGCACGGTCTTGCGACTTCCTCCCGATGCCAGCCGAGTTCAGGTTGTGGGGACGGCCCGCCAACTCCGATAACGAATCTGGTGCCGAAGGCAGCGGGATACGTTTCCACGAGCTAAGTCGCCACAAGGGGTTCATGGAGCTGCCGCTGCATGAACCCGACGAACTTTACTAATACTTCGGAATCCGAGTGCCTCAATAGGTTGAACGATGTTTTTTCGTTTCGGATCAGTGCTCAGTCTGATTGTGCTGGTTGCATTGACCGGAACGGCGATTGAGAAGCAGATCCTGCAGTTAAAAAGAGCGATCACTCATCAGCAATACCGTGTGGATGTGTTGCTGGATTCGCACGTCCGGCTGCGATTAGAAGCACAACGTCTCGGAACGCCCGCCAGCTTGCTCGGTCCACTTGAGCGCGGTGAGCTTCCTTTGGAACGGCCCAAAAAACCGCATCGGACCGACCAGCGACGAGATCCTTCCAACGAACTGAGCCAGCCATCGGGAATACCCGGCTGAGATGTCAAACATTCAAAACACTCGTGAGCCTGTTCAAAATACGGCCCGGGCACGTCTGGTTGTCACGATCCTGGGTTTGGGCTGGCTGATTCTGTCAGCTCGACTGGTTCAGCTTCAATGGGTGCAGCGGGATAAATTCGCAGGTAAAGCAGACCAGCAGCGGGAGTTTGTTGAAGAAACGCCTGCCAGGCCGGGTGACATTGTTGATCGGCAAGGTCGATTACTCGCCACGACTCTGGCCGCTCGAAGTCTTTACGTTGTCCCGGTGAAGATTTCCGACTCGCGCCAGGTTGCAGAGGCATTGGCGAGTGTGCTTGGCTTAAGTTCTGACAACCTGACAGAGAAGATTGCAGGCAACTCGCAACGGCAACTCCTTTCGATCAAGCGGCGTCTGCCGGAAACGGTAATTGCAGCAGTTAAACAGCTGTCGCTTCCGA
>JBAXBD010000804.1:0-2858 GCA_037142165.1 Schlesneria sp.
GCCCGGGTCTGATCTATGGCGACTTTCGTGCCGCGACGGCCGCTGCGCCGAAAGCTGGCGGGTTGCCAACTCAATACAGACTCGAAAACGGTGATATGTTCACGCTCGATTATTCGGTCGTGTTGGAAGGGTATCGGTCTGACTTTACAAATTGCATGACAGTGGGCGAACCGAATTCCGAGCAGCGTCATCTTTACGACCTGGTCTCAGCGGCTCAGCGCGGTGGCGAATCCGTCCTGAAAGCAGGAACACGAGCCAAAGACGTCTTTCATGCCGTTAATAAGCCGATCCTCGAAGCGGGTTTAGCGGACAAGTTCGCTCATCACGCAGGACATGGGATCGGACTGGCCCATCCTGAAGCGCCGATTCTTGTACCTGATAGCGAAGACGTGCTGATGGAAGGGGATGTCATCACGCTGGAACCTGGTCTGTACGTCGAAGGGATTGGTGGCATCCGCATCGAACACAATTATCTGATTACTGAAACGGGCTATGAACGGCTCAGTAACCACGTCATCTCATTGACGTAGGATTCGCCATGACGCTGCCGCTGATTCGATTTGATCGTGTGACCAAACGGTTTCATGCCGTCACGGCGCTCGACAGTGTCAGCTTCGATGTTCTGCCTGGTGAGTTTCACGCCCTGTGCGGCGAAAACGGGGCCGGTAAAAGTACGTTGATGAAAATTCTGTCCGGCGTCATTACCGAGTATGACGGACAGATCGAACTGGCGGGTGAGCCGCTGGTGGTTCGTGGAACACGTGAAGCAGAATCACGCGGTATCAGCATCATTCATCAGGAGTTGAACCTCGTCAGCGACCTCTCCGTCGCCGCGAATATCTTTCTCGGTCGTGAATTGCGAACGACGCTCGGCCTGCTTGATGACCGCAGGATGGAACGTGAAGCTGCAAAACTGTTTGAACAACTGGACTGCCGCATTGATCCTCGCGCTGCCGTTCGTTCGCTGAGAATCGGTGATCAGCAACTGGTTGAGATCGCCAAAGCATTATCCTTGGGATCAACCGAACGCGAAGTTTCCAGTTCCACATCGACACAACGCACGCTGATTATGGATGAGCCAACCAGCGCGCTCACCGAATCGGAAGTCGAGCGGTTGTTCCGAATCATCGGCCGCCTTCGCAGCCAGGGTGTCACAATCGTTTATATCTCGCACAAAATGGACGAGATCTTTCAGCATGCCGACCGCATCACGATCTTGCGAGATGGCCAGGTGGTGAAGACACTCGATCGGGTGGCAACCTCGCCTCGCGAGGTGACTCATCTGATGGTTGGCCGCGAAATCGGTGCCAGTGATTTCGGGGCGAATCGATCTGCCGGCGCCGAAGTTTTAAAAGTCGAGCAGCTGTCGCTCCCGTGGCGAGGCCATGTCCGGCAATGGCGATTGAAAGACGTTAACCTGACCGTTCGACGAGGCGAAGTGCTTGGAATTGCGGGACTGATGGGAGCGGGAAGAACCGAGCTTCTCGAATGCTTGTTTGGCGCAAGTTCCGAGCCGCCTTTAGGCCGTATCGAACTGGATGGCAAGCCGGTCGTGTTTGCCCACCCCAATCAGGCATTGCGAGCGGGAATCGGTTTAGTGACCGAAGACCGCAAGCGTTACGGTATCTTCACCGAGATGACGGTTCGAGACCACATTACGTTGTCGTCGTTATCAGAAGTCGCCTCAGCCGGTTTCGTGAGCGCCAGTGCTGAAAACCGTGCGGCAGACGAATCGATCGGCTCGTTGCGAGTGAAAACCGCCGGACGTGAAGCAGCCATCACCAGCCTGAGCGGTGGAAACCAGCAAAAGTGCATTATCGCCCGAGCACTCAGGACTCGGCCTAAGCTTTTGCTGCTGGATGATCCCACACGAGGGATCGATGTCGGAGCCAAAGCCGAGATCTATCGTCTGATCGATGAGCTGTGCGGACAGGGCCTGGCAATCATTATTACGTCCAGTGAATTACCCGAATTGATCACGGTTTGTGATCGCATCATGGTACTTTGCGAAGGCCGAGCAACCGCCGAATTCAAGCGTGGTGAGTTCAGCGAACACAAACTGATGGAAGCGGCCACAACTGTCGTCGCGTAGCTTCTGATGGATAGCTAAGCCTCTGGATCGCCTCTCCGTTTAACCCGAAGCCATCGGCGCAGGCCGATCGACGTCCAGCCGATCTCTTCATGCGTTGCCCCTGTCCCGACTTTTCGCAACACCACAACGAGAAATGAGGCTTCGGCTTATGGCAATTCCACCACACCGTTCCCGCTTCTCTGCGAGGTGCGGTTAAACGATAAGAAGCCACCGCCGCATGGGGATTGGCTTCGTGCAGATTCCTCTTCAAGTGTCACCAAGCTATAAAACTGATCAGAGTTCAAATTTCCAACCGATAACATCGATTAGGGCTGATGGGTTATTAGAAATTGGTTATCATCCAACGTCGAGGAAAATGCAGCTGCTGTGAATCGATGCGAGTATCTGCTTCGCGGAACGATTAAAAACAAAGCGTTATCACCAAAGATTTCGGAAGATCTTCATGTCGTTGAAAACTCGTATTTGTTCGGGCCCTGTAAGGCGACGCGAATTCCTGTCCGCAGGCATGCTGGGCGCGAGTGGTCTCTGCCTGCCCGATCTGTTTCGTTTGCGAGCAAGTGCTGCCGAAGCGGGTAAGCCCGTCGATCAAGAGACCTCGGTTATTTTCGTGTGGCTACCCGGCGGTCCGCCTCACATGGACATGTACGACATGAAACCGAACGCGGCAGCGGAATACCGCGGCGCGTTTCATCCGATTCCCACAAACGTCGCAGGACTTGATGTCTGTGAACTGATGCCTCGACACGCTGCGATGGCCGACCGGTAT